>JBJEND010000157.1:0-2059 GCA_051880015.1 Butyrivibrio sp.
GCCTTTTTTAATTCAAGAGAACGGCGCAGGCGGTCTTTCCTATAAAGTAAAAAAGGCCTTGCCGTTACGGCAAAGCCTGTATTGTTATTTTACAAAAGCGTTATATATGGCTCTGAATGCAGTTTCAAACTCCTCTTCAAGAACTCCTATTATAATATTCAACTCGCTTGAGCCCTGGTCAATCATCTTAACATTGACTTCTGAACGGGCAAGTGCTTCGAAAATCTTGAGAGCCGTACCTTTTACGGACTTCATACCTCTTCCCACAACAGCAATCAATGCCAGTCCCGGTTCGATTTCGATGGAATCCGGAGAAGCATTTCTATGGATTCCCGCCAGAATCTCCTGCTCCTTTTCTTCGAATTCCTTCTGATGAACAATAATTGTCATGGTATCAATTCCTGACGGCATATGCTCAAAGGAAAGTCCCTGTTTCTCAAACTGTTCCAGAACCTTGCGTCCGAATCCTACCTCTGAATTCATCATATCCTTTTCAATATTGACTGCGGAGAATCCTTTTTTGCCTGCTATACCTGTAATTATATACTCAGGTTTCTTAGAGGTACTTTCAACAATCATGGTTCCCGGTGCATCAGGGTCATTGGTATTCTTAATGTTGATAGGAATTCCTTCTTTTCTGACAGGGAAAATTGCATCCTCATGAAGAACTGTTGCTCCCATGTAGGAAAGCTCTCTAAGCTCCTTATAAGTAATTGTGTTAATGGATGCCGGATTATCTATGATTCTGGGATCCGCAATCATGAAGCCTGATACATCTGTCCAGTTTTCGTATAAATCAGCTTTAACCGCTGCAGCCACGATGGAACCGGTAATATCGGAACCACCTCTGGAAAAGGTCTTAATGGTGTCATTGGGTGTAGAACCATAGAATCCCGGTATTACAGCCTGGGCAACACCATCAAGTCTGTCTCTCACTGCCTGATTGGTCATTTCATTATTAAAGCTTCCGTCTTCATTAAAGAAAACCACATCTGCTGCATCAATAAACTCATAATTAAGATACTTAGCAAGGATAATTCCGTTTAAGAACTCTCCTCTGGAAGCTGCATAATCCCTTCCCGCACGGCCTTTAAAACCTGCTGCAATAGCTTCATATTCCTTATCCAGTGAAAGGTCTATGCCCAGTTCACTGATTATTCCGTTATATCTTTCTTTGATTTCGTCGAATTTTTCTTCAAAATTCTGTCCCTTTACTGCCGCTTTATAGCAGGCATAAAGCATATCAGTTACCTTAACATCTTCTGCAAATCTTTTGCCGGGTGCGGACGGAACCACGTACTTTCTTGCCGGGTCTGCTAAAATAATTTCCGCTACTTTGCGGAACTGTTCCGCATTTGCAAGGGAGCTTCCGCCGAACTTTGCCACTTTAACCATTTTCTTACATCCTCCGAATGAAATATATCTTTTCGTTTATTTGCTGATTAAGTTTATATTACTTTTCAAACAATTTGTCAATCAGTTGATATCCGTTTGCGATATAATTTTTAGATGCGGCAGCATCCTTTTCGTTATAATCCCAGGTTCTCTCCAGAGGATTGGTACTGTCATATAACAAATAGGGAACCGGCTCTGCCACATGGGTTCTCACCCGTATGGGGGTAGGATGATCCGGGGTAATTATAAGGCGGAATTCCTCTCCTTTTGCCTCCAAACCTTCCACCACGGTTTTTACAACAAATTCATCCAGATTCTCCACTGCTTTTATCTTACGCTCAATACTTCCCTGATGTCCCATTTCATCCGGCGCTTCCACATGAATATATGCAAAATCATACCCGTCTTCAGAAAGCGCCCGGACTGCTGCCTGTGCCTTTCCCACATAATTGGTATGTAATGTTCCGTCGGCTCCGGGTACAATAATATTGGTCATACCGGCTCCAACGGCAATGCCTTTAAGCAAATCCACTGCTGAAATCATAACGCCCTTTTTACCGGTTTTTTCGTAGAATGAAGAAAGTGCCGGTTTGGTACCGGCTCCCCAGAACCAGCAGGAATTGGCAGGATTCAGGCCCCTTGCCTTTCTTTCCTGATTGATAGG
>JBJEND010000158.1:0-2041 GCA_051880015.1 Butyrivibrio sp.
AGGAGTGGAAACCTTTGATATGGCCTTCAGGGAAAATGTGCTGATAAAGGGAATAGATGAGCCGAAGCCAGAGAAAATTGCCAGGGAATTTTATGAGGTTTGCCTTTTATTTGGAATTGCAGGACAGACGGAAGAGTCCATGAGGTTTGACATTGAAACAGGACTGAAATATTTTGAGCGTGTATGTGTCAATATTATGGTGGAAAACGGTACAAGGATAAAACCTTCGCCGGAAGTAACAGATATATTCCGCAACAAAATATATGCGGATTATATAGATAATGACAGAGTGGATATTTTAATGGAAAATACCGATTTTGGAGTAGGATGAAAAGGAGAAAGATATGCCAAACGAAATAATTTTAATTATATCACTGATTGTAACATACGGATGCGTGCTTCTTGCATACAAATTTCTGGGTAAGACAGGCCTTTACTGCTTTACCGTTCTGGCTACCATCACCGCCAATATAGAAGTGTTGATGGTTGTGAATGCCTTCGGTATGGAAATGACTCTGGGGAATATTCTTTTTGCATCCACATTTCTGGTTACGGATATACTGAGTGAGACAGAGGGTAAGAAGGCCGCCAATAAAGCAGTTATTGCAGGAATTATTACATCCGTTATTTTTGTGGTTATTACACAGTCGTGGATGCTGTATACTCCCAATTCCAATGACTGGGCTGCGCCCTACATAAAGACAATTTTTGCCAACACACCGAGACTTATGATTGCCAGTATTTCGGTATATGCCATAGTACAGGTTTTCGATGTGTTTATGTACCATGCAATATGGAAGCGGACCACAAAACTTTGCAAGGATTCCAAAAAATTCCTGTGGCTTAGAAATAACGGTTCTACCCTTCTTTCCCAGCTTTTAAATACATTTTTATATACCTTTGCGGCTTTTTACGGAATATACGATATGAAAACTCTTTTTAATATAGTGCTGTCCTCATATGTTATTTTTATTTTCACCAGCCTGTTAGATACACCGGTGGTATATATGGCCAGAAAATTATCTGTAAAAAACAAAAAGGTTAATACAGAGATTTCGTGAAAAATGCTTTTCATATTTGGGATGTTGTGGTATAATGGTCGGAGTGTTTGCGGTGGAGTAAATGTATGAAAAAATAAATAAAGAGGAGAAAATTATGAAAGTTTGGAAGAAAATTTTAGCCCTTATTGTTCTCTTGGGATTTATGGGAATTATCGGTTACACCGTAATTGCCGGTTTCCCGGGTATGGACGGAAAGGGAAAGGCTGCCAACATTAATCTTGGTCTTGACCTTGCAGGCGGTGTAAGTATTACTTATCAGGCAGTGGGAGATGTATCATCCCGGGATATGTCCGATGTTGTATATAAGATGCAACAGCGTGTGGACGAGTATGACGGTGCCCAGGTATATGCTGAAGGCTCTGACAGAGTTACAGTTGAAATTCCGGGAGCAGACAATGCGGATGCAATATTGCAGGAATTGGGCAGACCCGGTTCTTTGAGCTTTATTCTGGAGTATACCGAAGACGGTAAGACCAAAAACTATGAACTTGGTTCATATAAGGATGAGGCCGAAAATAATCTTTACGGATATCACCTGTTAAGAGATTATGAGGAGTTGGTGGCTGACGGTTCAGTTGTAATGACAGGTAATGACATTAAAAGTGCTGAGCCTGAAACATACTATGACGAAAAACAGAAAAAACAGGTATATGTAGTATCATTTGTACTTACCAAAGAAGGTACTGATAAATTTGCCGAAGCTACCAAATTAGCCAAAGAGAAAGGCTGGAGCGTAGGTATATATTATGATGAGCAGTTCATCAGCGTTCCTGATGTGGGAGAAGCCATTACCGGTGGCTCAGGCGTTATTACCGGTATGGGCAGCATGGAAGCTGCCAGAAACCTCGCAACCAATATCAGAATCGGTGCGCTTCCTGTGGAACTTGAGGAAATATCTTCCCAGGTTGTAGGTGCTACTCTGGGACAGGAGGCAATTAAGACAAGCCTTTTAGGTGCAGCAATAGGATTTGCCCTGTTAT
>JBJEND010000159.1:0-9814 GCA_051880015.1 Butyrivibrio sp.
GCCAGTCCCTCACTGATATCCGCCGCAATTTCGTAAACAGACATTCCTGATTCGTATTCCTTAACCGAACCGTCTTTCAATGTTATCTTCATTATGGTATTCCTTTCAGTATTCTAAAATTATTCTTCTGACGGTTCTTCACCGAAATCATATGAATAGCACTTATTGTACTTCTTGACTGTATTCTTGCTTGTGGCAGCCTTTCCGATAAAAATGCCTATTACAATACCTACAAGTGTGCAGATGCCTGCTGCAAGAAGGAGCTCCTTATTACTCTTGGTAGTTTCCTCGTCAAGTAATCCTAATACAGCATCCTTTTTGTCTCTTAAATTAAACATATAAATTACCTCCTAAAATATATATTATTAAAAGTAACAACAATGTTAATGAGCGAACCACTGTTATTATGCGGCAAAAAAACTTATGTTAAACAACACAATTTAACAAAGCGTACAAGTGCGGAGAAATTTCCTATTGTACAAAAAACCCCTTGCATAAATGCAAGGGGCAATAATATCGCGGTTCCACCCAAGTTCACTCATAAAATGAGCCTCATTGCGATTATAACGGAATCACCGGACCGGATTGGGGCCACTCGGAGTTAGTCTTCACATTATGTCCGGAGGATTTCACACCAGCCAATCCCTCTCTGAACCTTATCACAATGCTACTCGTCTCTTCATCGTGTTAAGACAATTATATCATCTGTGTATTGAAAGTCAATAAAATATTTATGTATTCTAATCTATGAGAATGGTTTCAATTTTTTTCTGTTGAATTCATATTCTTCAATTTCATAAGTAAAAAAACTTTTTATTCATCACATCATATACTTCCCGAAAGCTTATATTTTACAACAGCAAAAAATTCCCTCACCATATAATTGATAAAAAGGATTCTGTCGGAAGGCGCAGGAATACCACTTACTTCACAACCCTTTTTCTCACATACCTTAACGGTACGGAATACATGGAAATTATTGGTTATTACCCCTACTGAAGGCTCGGTATCTCCTGCTGTTGCTTCCTTAATAAGCTTCATGGAAAAATCAATATTCTCATCCGTATTGGTGGATTGGTCCTCCAGTATAATTCTATCGGATGAAATGCCGTTTTCTACCAGCCAGTCGTACATACACCGGGCTTCGGATAAATCCTCTCCTTCTCCCTGGCCTCCTGAAACAACAGCCACTGTATCCGGGTTATCCTCCAGATAATCCCTGGCCGTCTCCAACCTCTTCTTAAGGGATTTGGTAATTCTGGTCCCCCTGACCTGGGCTCCCAGAACAATCACATAGTCCAGACCGGATTTCGGCGCCGAAACCATTCCTGATACAATAAAGCCCTCAACCGTAAGGAAAAATATAAAGCATATACATATAAAAATAACAAAAATCCGTTTTATGGTCACAGGAAAATTCCATATTTTCCTATAATTAAGGAATGCAGCCACCGCTGTCAGTGCAAAGAAAATAAATGCAGCAAACCATACCGGTGCAAATGCCGTCCCAAGGCCTGCGTAGCTTACCATAACGCACCAGTATATAAAACATCCTGCTGCCAGGACAGCGAAAAAAATAACCGAAAACATATCTTCTACCTCATATTCAATCTATAATCCTATGTTAATATTACTTCCTATGGCTCCGTTAGCGGCATCATACGCCTTGGCATTGGCCCCGTAGGGATTAGATTCGGTATATTTAATTGCGGTAACCGTCTCCCCTCCTGCCACGTAGCTTCTGCCACATTCAGGGCATCTGGCATAATCCAGAGTTACCGATGCCTGCACAACCCTGCCGTCCTTCTTGGATGCGCTTTCATAAGCATTGGATACATGCTGGCGCTCATGGGCCATTACCGTTCCGGCTGATGCCTGGGGTGAGATATGTCCCGGAGATTTAAAAGAGACATCCATTTCATCGGAGCCGTCCACATAGGAGCGGCTGGCACAGGTCTCACAACGCATGGAGCCGCTACGCTTCATGGCACGAATCTGGGCATCAGTAGGCTCGTTGGTCCGCGTTCCACTACTACCGTATGAATTCACAGAATATGTATATCCGTTTGTATATATACCATTAACCATACTAAACACATCCTTATCAAAAGTGGTTTCTATAACATATTATATTGCTATCAGGTAATAAAATCAAACAGATTATTTACATTTTATTATTTATATTATAGGATAGTTACAGACGTTCAACTTCTAAATTAAGGCGGTACTAATATGAAAAAGAATAAAGCCATTATCATACTATCAGTTATCATACTTATACTGTCGTCAGCACTTGCCGTTACTATTTTTCTCCCCCGTTTAAAGAAAGATTCGGATAATGAAGACAATAATAATTACAGGCACGCTGTCAATATCAGGGTACAAAGTAATGACGGCGACACAATTAAAGGGGCCGTTTTAGACGGAAATTCTCATTTTAATGAAGGGGATACAGTGACCGTTCTCGAAGCCGGAGATGTTATATCTATATATTATTTCGGGTATCCTTATCATGAAAGCTATGTTCTGTGCAACGGAATAGGCGAAGGAAAGGATAAATTCGAAGTGACCTTTGAAATTAAGGAAATAAATGAAAGTGCCGGAGTAATAACCGGCAGTGTTGTAAAAGGTAATAAACATTTTAATAATAATGGCACCATCAAAGTTACCGATTTCGAAGAAATTTTTGCGAAACGAAATATTGCTCCACATGAAGGACTTTTTATAATAGCGGTTTACAGGGAAAAGCCTTTTGCAGACATATATATTAAACCCACCGAAATACGGATATTGGATTAATAAGCATTGAAAAGTATCCCGTATATATGCTATAATTTTCAAGGTTTTTGACGTATAACATACGTCTGAATATATTTGATACGAGGAAAAAACATTGTCTAATTTAAATGAAGAAATCAAAAAAAGAAGAACATTTGCCATAATATCCCATCCTGATGCGGGTAAAACCACCCTTACGGAGAAATTTCTTCTCTACGGTGGAGCAATTAATCTTGCCGGCTCCGTTAAAGGTAAGAAAACGGCAAAGCACGCTGTTTCAGACTGGATGGAAATTGAAAAGGAAAGAGGTATTTCCGTTACCTCGTCCGTTCTGCAGTTTAATTATGACGGTTACTGCATTAACATACTGGATACACCGGGACACGAGGACTTTTCGGAGGATACCTATCGTACCCTGATGGCGGCTGATTCCGCAGTAATGGTTATTGACGGCTCCAAAGGTGTGGAGAAACAGACAATTAAGCTTTTTAAGGTATGTGTCATGAGGCATATTCCTATTTTCACTTTTATTAACAAGATGGACAGGGATGCCAATGACCCCTTTGAGTTATGTGACGAAATAGAAAGTATTCTCGGAATTAAGACCTGCCCCATTAACTGGCCCATAGGTTCAGGCAAGGAATTTAAAGGGGTGTATGACCGCAATACAAGAATTGTATCCACCTTTACCGCAGCCATGAACGGACAGAAGGAAGTGGCAGAAAAGGACATTCCTCTGGATTCTTCCGAACTTACGGATGAAATCGGTTCAGCCTTCAGGGATAAACTTCTGGAGGATATTGAGCTTCTTGACGGTGCCGGTGCGGACTTTGATATGGACGCGGTAAGTGCAGGAGAACTGTCTCCGGTATTTTTCGGTTCTGCACTGACTAATTTCGGCGTGGAGACATTCTTACGTCACTTCCTTAAGATGACTACCTCCCCTCTCCCAAGGCTCTCCAATCAGGGAGAAATTGACCCGTTTACAGAGGACTTTTCAGCCTTTGTATTTAAAATACAGGCCAATATGAATAAAGCCCACAGAGACAGAATTGCTTTTATGAGAATATGCTCCGGAGAATTTGAAGCCGGCATGGAAGTAAACCATGTCCAGGGAGGCCGTAAAGTCAAGCTTTCACAGCCTCAGCAGTTAATGGCTTCCGAGCGTAAGATTATAGAAAAAGCCTATGCGGGAGATATTATCGGAGTATTTGACCCGGGCATATTCTCCATAGGTGATACCCTCTGCCTCTCCAACAAGAAATTTGAATACGAGGGAATTCCTACTTTTGCTCCGGAGCATTTTGCAAGGGTACGTCAGATTGATACCATGAAAAGAAAGCAGTTTATAAAGGGCATTAACCAGATTGCCCAGGAAGGTGCCATTCAGATTTTCCAGGAATTTAATACAGGCATGGAAGAAATCATCGTGGGCGTTGTAGGTGTGCTTCAGTTTGACGTATTAAAATTCCGTCTGGAATCCGAATACAATGTGGAAATCCGACTGGAACCCCTGCCCTACGAATATATACGCTGGATTGCCAATCCAACGGAAGTTAATATAGACCGTCTGGTAGGCACCTCAGATATGAAGAAGATTATGGATTTAAAGGGTCGTCCGCTGCTTCTGTTCATAAATGAATGGAGCATAGGAATGGTTCTTGACAGAAATAAGGGACTTGTTCTGAACGATTTTGCAAAATAAATATTTCACTTGGTTACATCAGCAAATTCCCCTTTCGCCGCTCTGGATAAATCCTGTGGTTTAAGGCTTAGCTGGACTCCTATTTTTCCTCCGCTTACCACCATCAAAGGCAGTGTCTTAGCGGAGGAATCAATTCTTGTTATATACTGTTTTTTCATGCCTATGGCTGTGCATCCGCCCCGGATGTATCCTGTAACATTGGTTACATCCTTAAGGGGAAGGAGTTCAACAGACTTCTCTCCCACAGATTTGGCAGCCTTCTTAAAATCAATTTCCTTCTCAATGGGTATAACAAATACAAAATAGTTCCCGGAATGTCCCACCGTGACTATGGTCTTGTACACTATTTCATGGGGTATCCCAAGCAAATCCGCAGTATGAACTCCGTCTATGAATTCATCGCATTCATAAAACCGTGCTTCATAGGGAATTTTCTCTTTTTCAAGAATGCGCATGGCATTGGTCTTAATATCTTTATTTTTAGCCATAATTATACTAATTTCAGGAAATAACTCCCGTATCCTTTCATGGTAAAGCTTCCGTTAAACTCATATTCATTTCCTGTGAGCAAATCCACCGCTGTGTTGGATTCCGCATTAAAATGCGCCGTATATTCATTTTCCTCGGCGTTAATGCACACCAGAACCGTTTCGTTCTCAGCCCTGCGGGCAAAAATACACTGCTTATTGTTAAGCACAACGGACTGAAAATCTCCATAGTTAAGGGCTTTGCTGGTTTTCTTTGCCTTTGCAAGATGGCTTATATAATCTGTAAGTTCATTTTTCTCATACTGTTCAAAATAAGGCCGGAGTGCAGGGTCTCCCTGGGATTTATCCGCCTTAAAGCCCCATTCGCTTCCGTAATATATACAGGGGATTCCCGGCATTCCGAAAATAAAGGCAAATGCCAGAGGCAGATGCTTTTCGTTGTTAAGAGCACTGGCAATCCTTGAAACATCATGATTATCCACGAAGGAAAGCAAATGTTTTCCTTTATACAAGGTCCACTGCTCCGGCCCAAACTGGCGCAGCAGGGAATGAACTATTTCAAACATATTCATGCTGTTTAGTGCAGAATATATGCCCTTATAACACTCATAATTTGTTACGGAATGCAGCATGCCGTCATTGGCAAGGCGGTTGTAATCCCCATGCACTGCTTCTCCCAGAAGAAAAAATTCAGACTTAAGACTATCGGTAAAGCTTCTCAATCTCCTCATAAAATTTTCGTCCAAGCAGTAAGCCACATCCAGCCTTATGCCGTCAATCTGAAAATATTCCACCCAGAAACGGACACAGTCGAAGAGATACTGTACCACCTCTTCGTTTTGAAGATTAAGCTTTACAAGGTCATAATTACCTTCCCATCCTTCATACCACAGTCCGTCATTCCAGGCATCATTTCCTCCAAGGTCAATGTTAAACCAATGAAGATACGGGGATTTTTCCCTGTTTTTAAGTACGTCCAAAAATGCAAAATGGCCTCTTCCCACATGATTAAATACGCCGTCCAAAACCACCCTGAATCCTGACTCGTGGAGCTTATCGCATACTTGCTTAAAATCCTCGTTGGTGCCCAGTCTTGTATCTATTTTCTTATAATCCCTGGTATTATATCCATGGGTATCAGATTCAAACACCGGAGAAAAATAAATGGCATTACAGCCCAGCTCTTTAATATGGGGAATCCAGTCAATTACCCTTAAAATTCCATGTCTTAAAATCCCGTCATTTTCAAAGGGTACTCCTGTAAATCCCATGGGATAAATCTGATAAAAAACACTTTCGTATGCCCACATGCTTTATTCCTCCGTATTTTCCATTGCTTTTATAAATTTTTCGTGCATATCAGGCCTTGTCCTCTTAATATTTAAAGGTTTAAATGTTTCCTTATCCACGAAGCAGTGGGAACTTTCCCCGGTAACCAGTACGGTGCCGTCACATTTTCTTACAACCTCATACTGAATTTCAGCAAGTATTCCATTGTATTTTTTAAAGCTTGTCCTGATTTCCACCTCATCATCAAAAACTGCGGGAGTTTTATATCTGCAGCTTACGGATACCACAGGAATCTGTATATTTTCATCTTCCATTACACGATAGGACAAGTCCGCAGAACGCAGGAATTCTATTCTTGCCTCCTCAAACCACCGGATATAATTTGAATGATGGACGACCCCCATCATGTCCGTTTCATAATATGCCACTCTTTTGGAATAAATATATGTCATTTTTCTACCTCTCTTTGGGAATATACGCATCCGCAGAAATTCTGCCGGTACAGATTATACTCTTTGGACAGCTCTACTGACTGCTTATACCCGTCTTTCTTTTTAAAATCCGACGGAAGATGTTTTACCCCGTATTCTCTTCCCAGACGCTCTCCGATTTCATTAATTGCATCGGCATTTTTCAACGGACTGATGGAAAGTGTGGTGGTAAAATAATCAAAGCCACCCCTTATGGCATACTCTGCCGCCTCACGAAGGCGCATTTCATAGCATACCAGACATCTTCTGCCACCCTCCGGTTCTCCCTCCAGTCCCTTAACCGCATTAAAGTAATCTCCCGGCTCATATCTACCCTCTATAAAATCAACAGGGTATTTTACCGGAAGCTCTTCGATCAGTCTGCGCTGTTCAGAAACGCGTTTTTCATACTCTTCCTTTGGAAAAATGTTAGGATTAAAATATAATAAAGTTATTTTAAAATAATCTGACAGATATTTCAGCACATAACTGCTGCAGGGAGCACAACAGCTATGAAGAAGAAGGGTCTTAGCTTCACCCTCTCTTTCAATTTTCTCTGTAATTTCGTCCAGTTTTTTCTGGTAATTAACCTTATTCATTTTTATTTTCCTTTTTGTTCACATTTTATTAATTATTTTAACACAGAAAATCAATAAATCAATATTATACTGAATTCATAAAACAAAGATATTTGTTATTCCTTTTTCTTTTTCATAAGCCCGGTGAAGCGATTCACCGGGTCCTCCTTTTTAATTTCCCTTTTTATTTGTAAAAAACAGGCTGTTGATATATAATAACCCATATACGCCAAAAAGTACCATTATTAGGAAAGGAAACTCATATGGATATTGAAAAAGTTTTATCACGAAATGAAATCGACAGGCGATTCACATGGGCTACCGAGGATATTTATCCTTCTGACGAAGCCTTTATTGATGCACTTGCTAAATTCAGGGAAAGCATTGATGTAATTAAGCAGTATGACGGCAAGGCAGTGACCGATGCCAAGTCCCTTCTTGAATACTATAATTACTATGCCTCCAATATTCCTGTCATAGACAGCCTTATGCACTACTCAATGTTAAAATCAGACCAGGATACTTCCGTATCCAAATATCAGGATTTCCGCAGTCAGGCCGTAAGTGCATATATTGATTATGACAGTGCCAATTCATTTTTTATTCCCCAGCTTCTTACACTGTCTGAGGAAACACTGAACAGATATTATAATGAAGAACCGGAACTTGTTTTTTATAAGAAGGATATTGATGATAAAAGGCGTCTTGCCCCCCATATTCTGGATGAACAGGGAGAAATGCTTCTCTCCATGGCAGGCGAGCTTATTAATACCCCTGAAAATGTATTTTCCCTCCTGTCCGACGCTGACCTTAGCTTTGAGCCGGTTATTTACGACGGAAAGGAATATCCGGTTACCCACGGCACCTATATCACCCTTCTGGAAAGCCCTGTTGATGACATAAGAAAAGGTGCATTCAAGTCCATGTACAAGACCTACGGACAGTTTGCCAATACTTATGCATCACTGATATTTTCCCAGATGAAGTCCCTGGCTTTTACGGCAAAAGCAAGGAAATATAATTCTACTCTGGAGGCTGCTCTGGATTCCACCAATGTGGATACTGCCGTATATCATAACCTGATTGAAGCGGTTCACAACAATATGGACTACATGTATCAGTACGTTGCTCTCCGTAAAAAAATCCTGAAAAAGGATGAGCTCCATATGTATGATATGTATACTCCTCTGGTACCTGAGGCTACGATGAAAATCCCCTTTGAAACGGCCAGAAACAATGTTATGGAAGCCCTTAAGGTATTTGGAGAAGAATACACCTCCGTCCTTGCCTCAGGCTTTGAAAGTCGCTGGATAGACATATATGAAAATAAAGGAAAGCGTTCCGGTGCATATTCTGCCGGATGTCTGGTTCACCCTTTTGTACTTCTTAACCATAAGGATAATCTGGACAGTGAATTTACACTGGCACATGAAATGGGACATGCCATGCATTCATATCTGTCCAATGCTACGCAGGCTCCTATTTATGCTGAATATGTAATTTTTGTAGCAGAGGTTGCGTCCACCTGTAATGAAGCTCTTTTGATGCAGTATCTTCTTAAAAAGACCACCGACAAAAAAGAGCGTATTTCATTAATCAACTATTTCCTTGACCAGTTTAAGGGTACTCTTTACAGGCAGGCAATGTTTGCAGAATTTGAACTAAGAATGAATGAGCTTACGGCACAGGGAGCCAGCCTTACCGCTGATTTACTCAAGGAAGAATATATAAGCCTTGTTAAATCATACTTTGGAGACGGTGTTGTATATGATGAGGAAATTGCACTGGAGTGGGCCAGAATACCCCATTTCTACTACAATTATTATGTATATCAGTATGCCACCGGTTTCAGTGCTGCCATTGCTTTGTCCAATCAGATATTAACCGAAGGCCAGCCGGCAGTTGACCGTTACCTTAAGTTCTTAAGCTCGGGACGAACCCAGGATCCCGTTTCCCTGCTTAAAATGGCAGGAATAGATATGACTACTGCCAAGCCGGTTGAAGATGCTCTGAAACTTTTCGGGGATTTAGTTAAAGAAATGGATGAATTGATAAATTAGAATATCGGCATAGTTTGGAGTGATCCGGCTATGCCGATTTTTTCTGTTCCTGTGGCAGTTCAACTTTTGCGATCTAATCATTACTTGCACATAAAAAAGGACCATATACTTCTATACGATCCTTTCCAAATCTAACTATACAAGCATTGTATCCATTAACTCACCACTACAACTTACATTCATAAGTGATAACATCGCCATATTTTGAATTGAATCACACAAATCAAATTCTTTCTCTGTCTTCCAACGTGGTTTCCAGTCTAGGACGTAATCATACACATCTTTATCAGAAATCTCATCTCTCTCCTTAATAAGTTGATCATAAGAATACAACACTGTTGCAATCATTTCTGCCTGTTCAGTACTTTTGACTCTTCCAAACAAATCAACTGTCTGTTTTACAGCATTAAGCTCTTCATTTGTAAACTTTTCTTTGTTAATCTCT
>JBJEND010000160.1:0-9806 GCA_051880015.1 Butyrivibrio sp.
TATAATACAATTCTATGGAAACTACAATGCTTTTTTCTAAAAAAATATAATAAATGTTACTTTGAAAACATAAAAAGAAGAGCCTATCCCATACAATAGACTCTTTCATTGCACCTTACAACAATTAATATTAGGCACGAAGCATTTTCTTCTTTATATCAGCCATAGTGGCACCTTTAATAAATTTTTCTTTTTCATGATCACTAAGTTCCGGCACACTTTTCCCAACAGACCTCGCATACTGAATCATACCACGATAATCAATGTCAAATTTAGGCACATCACTAATCATATATACCTTTGGTTTAGATAATGTCATCCGTCCATTCATAATCATACACCTCCTTAATATCTCTTGCTGCATCTTCAGAAATAAAGATTTGATATGGATGTAGTATACATAGAGGTTCTGCGCCATAATTAACACAATAATGTTTCATCAGTTTCTCACTAGCTGCAAAACCACATACAGCTCCACCATATCCACTTTCTTCAGACCGTTGAACTGCTATTGAAAACAAATGACCTCCGACTCCTCTATAACGCTTACTCTCGTTCTTTAAAGGATTGTTATCTGGAGCAGCTACCATCCAAGAAATAAAAGATGCTTTCATGTCCTCACTTCAGCTACCAACCCTTGAATAGAAACCGTCCCTTTTATAACAACAGCATAAATCTCGTTTTCTTTCAATAGGTCAGCCCAATTTACATACCACCCAGTTTTTTCATTATACTTCGAAATAAAACTTTTTCGTTTTATTCGAAGCACCTCCGTCTCGACGATTTCTCCAGTCTCATTATCAATTAAACATGGAGTTAATTCATCAATTTCTACTAAAATCACCTTACCACCTCTGCTTTCTTAAGTTTATACAAATAAACAGAGAATGAACCTAAGACATACCCTGATTATTTCAAACAGAGATATGTCCCTATAAAATTAACACCGAAGCCTATGCCTCAGTTGGTCAATAAGACCTTAACCCAGTCCCACCATTAGAACTTTTCATAATAAAAATCTTTACACCTTAATTATATTTGTTTCTAGCCCTATTTGCAATAGATTTTAGATTTAAGAGCCTTTCTTCTCAAATCGATATTCTTCTAATATCCCTAACATTTAAGTTTTATATGCACCCATACTAAATTTATTGAGCTAACAAATTTTTACTTTGAATAAAAATGCACTTCTATGAATATTTACCATTATATGATATGTTCACCGATTAATTTCGCCGTTTCTGCAAAACCCTCAGGGGTATCGCTGCCATTTTCCCAGTTAATTCCCACTCCGTCACCTTTCCACCGGGGAATAACGTGAATGTGGAGATGAAATACTGTCTGACCTGCTGCCTCACCATTATTCTGAAGTATATTAACTCCGTCACAGCCAAGGGCTTCTTTCATGGCATTTCCCACTTTTACCGCAAGTGTCATGGCCTTCCCCGGTACTTCTTCATCTGCAGTAAGTGCATTTTCATAGTGGTTTTTGGGAATTACGAGGCAATGTCCCTTTGATGCCGGTGCAAGGTCCAATATAACCTTAAACTCCTCATTTTCATAAACTGCGTTGGTAGGGATTTCTCCGTTAGCTAACTTACAAAAAATACAATCCTCTTTCTTCATGTCGAATTTTCTCCTTTTCTGTAATATTTTGTTCAAGTATTAAATTTGTATACAGGCCGCCGATATGATATTTTATATATAACAAAAAGGGGGCTTCACTATGTATACTGTTAAAGATTTTGATTTTCTGATGAAAATTCAGGAAACCAAACCCGATATATATGAATATATTGAACATTTAAATAATGAATTTCATCAGGATCTCAGCCTGGGATGTCACGAAGTGAGCAACATAATATCATTAATCTTCGGTAATTTCCAGTTAATTGAATTAACTAATCCCCAAATCCGGCAGAATCTTCGCTGGCAACAAATGAATGAAGATATCCGATATCTGATTCATTTTATGGAATCAATCAGTGTCTTCCGCTATGCCCAAAGCATTTCACCTGTTTCTACAAAAGCTGATGCATATATATATGACCTTGCAGACACATTATTTAAAAGCAGTGTATACTCTTCCTTACATATCTTGCTGTACACCAATCCTGCAATTCCGGAAATATCAATGGACAGGTCTAAAATTGCGTATATAATAAAATCCGTTTTAGACAACATAGCCGATAACAATACCCCGGGGGACGTAGATATTTCCCTTGTTGCCGAAGGTACCGACATATTGATTACCATAAGCGACAATATATCTTATCTTTCACCGGAAATACAGGAAAAGCTTTTCCGGCCCTTTACCACTTCCAAACAATACCATCCCGGACTGTCTCTTGCCACTTCATCCCGAATAATGCTGGCACACAACGGCTGTATGGAATATCATGCAAATGCACAGGGAGGAAGCAGCTTTGTACTTCGCTTCAGGAAGGTTAGGTAACTATACAAAGACAAAATTCTCATCCAGCATTCTAAGTGTCTTAAAATTACCCTTAGCCGTCATTTCCCCGGACATAAAGGCTCTCTGGAATGTCATGCGTCCCTCCATAATGTTATCTAATACCTCTATTCCAAGTTTACCGATAACATCTGCACTCTCTATCTGACCGAAATAGCAGTTAAGTGATTTATTCTTAATAACAATAATCAGTGAATCTTCTCTGTTCTCAATTTTAAGAAGGTATGTGGCAGAGAAATTATCCTGAGGAACATAATGTTCTTTGAGCATATTAATGTAATGCTCGTCTCCACCCTTTTCTTCTTCCTCCAGCATGGTTTTAAACATACCGGCAAGCTGCTCAATATCTTCTTTTTGTTTTTTAACGTAGTTATCATTGGAAGCATATTTGGATAGCTGCTCTGACTCCTGGGGGGTAAGATTGATGGTATCCCCTACTATATTCTGCTTAATCGCCTTGTTACTGGTGGGAAGGGTAATATATTTCTGGGAAACTGCACGATATACCTCTTCCGCCTTCTTTTCAACCAGCTCCATATAGTTGGCATTAAGTTCAAAATCCGTGGAATCCTCCACATAAGCACACAGGCCGTTACAGGACTTACCTCCCAGCATCTCCCACGCATTGGTAAGCTCCAGCACTGCTTCCTTTTCTCCGTACGCTCTGGACATAACAATAGGGAACATATAGGTTCCTGATATTCTGCTCTTATCCCCGTACAGCCAGCAGGCATCCAGAAAAGTGTGCATATATCCGCCTATCCCGAACCATTCCACAGTGGAGGCAAGTATAACCGCATCCGCATCCTTTAATGTCTGGGGAAGTGTCATAATGGCATTTTTAATTTCATACAGATTAAACCTTTCAACATTAACCCTGAGCTCCTCCAAAACAGAAGTCATTCTGTTGATAACTGCAATGGTAGGATCATCTATCATTCCTCTTCCGCCATAGTAAATATTAATCTTCATGTACTGAATCCTCTCTTTCTGTACAAAAGCGCAGCTAAACAAAATCCGCCTATCAATCCGCCTATATGTGCTGACATACTTACATTTGTTGATGATAACCCAAGAACAATGCTAAGAAAAACATAAATTAACATTCTCCTGAGGGACAAATCCTCTAATCTTCCTTTATTTACAATAAGTATCCAGATTAATGCACCTATTACTCCGAAAATTGCTCCCGATGCACCAACACATACCACATAATATCTGCCGCTTAAATAATAATACACCTGTGAAACGATTCCCGCAATAAGTCCGCTTCCCAAATATATAATGGGATATTTTATTTTTCCTACAGCTCTTTCCAGATTATCACCTATAAAAAACAGCACCAGCATATTGCTTCCGATATGTCTTATCCCTGAATGCATAAACATACTGGTAAATAGTCTGTATACTTCATGTTCTTTAAATAACCCATCCGGATAGGCCCCTCCGTGCTCATACAGAAACTGTGCACTGTCCACATCACCCATTATATCCAGGATAATATAAACAATTATATTAATTACTATCACAAGATTATTCAGAGTAAACACTTTTCTGAAAATCTCCGGAGTTTCTTTTTCAAGAAGTTCTCTGATTCCGTAAAACTCATAAGGCTGATCATCAAATATTATTGCTTTATTTTTTTCTATGTCATAAAACCAGCAATTAAATTCACCAATAAGGGATACTCTTGCCTCGAACACATTCGAGGTAAATATAACAAACAGTATCCTCTCTGTTCCGTAATCATATGAAAGCTTTGATGAAAGTCTTTCCAGTTCTTCCCCTGTTCCGGCGTATCCCGGCACATAATTCACTATTACCGCAATGTGTCTTCCGGCAGATGTATCCTTAAGGTAAAATCTTATATTGTTATTATAGGTTAAATTCTCCCTGTATCCTTTATGTTTTAGTTTTAGGGCAAAGCTGCCTGCATCCATATTGCTTTCTCCTGTTCATATAAAGCTATATGTAGATTAACATTTATTGTAAATCAAGTCAAACAAATATACATTCAACACTGCCTAACCGGATTTTATCATTGGATTTAATTTCACAGAGTTCATAGCAGGCGAGTTCTCTTCCGTTCACTCTTGTCCCGTTGGTGGAATTCATGTCCTTAATGTAGAACCGGTCCGCCTCATTGGTTATTCTGGCATGTATGCGGCTGACACCCTTCATGGATATTATACAATCCGCTCTGTCAGAGGAACTCCCGATTAATGTTACCGAATCACGGAGAATATATTCCTTTGTTTCTTCTCCTTCCTGCCATCTTATGCAATGTTCGGATACTTCATCACTTAGAATTACGGTAAGATTCTCTTCCTGACATTCCGGTGATTTGGAGGGAAGTATGATCCTCACATGCTCCTTTTCATAGGGAATCGAAATTTCCTCTCTGTTAATTTTAATGAAAAACTGCCTGTTTTTATTATACCACGTATATCCCGCAAATCCCCCTGCCAAAATAAAAATCATTACAAATATATAAAATCCGCTTCCAAGCCCCGGTATTCTGATTTTACTCATAAAAATGCCAAGCAGAACATAAACGGCCAATATCCCATACACTGCCGCCGCCCCCATTAATAATTTAATCTTTAATTCATCCGGTTTCTCACATATATTATCTGCTTTTTCCGGGATGACTGTTTTCACTTCCTTATGTTCCGCAACAACTGTACATTCCGGAATATTTTCTGTTATTTCCATATCAAACAGCCTGTCCGGATTAATATTATCCTCACAAATTCTTTTGTATATTCCATATGCTGCTATAACGGCCTTTGAATCTTTATGATCAATATGCCGTATTATGTATTCAAAAAGCCGTTTCATATCCTCCCAGAACGAGCTTTCCTTACCGGAGTAATAGGCAAATTTAAAACCTCCTTTTCCTGATTCCCAAAAAATTGTTGAAGGCTCCAGCATAATTCCATTATAATCCAGGAGATATTTTTCCGTTGAAGCAAACACCATCCTGAATGCTTTAATCAGTTCCTCCATATCCCGGAATGAAATTTCTTTTTTGTCATACAGGTCCTCCATACTTATCATGACAGAAATTCTGTAAAGCATCTTAACTTCTCCGTTTATTTCCCTGATATAAAGCTTTAGAAAACCTTCTGCTTCATTATTTTCCAGCATTTTCATCTGAAAATCTTTCTCATATTCCATCCCTGAAATTTGCAGATAACTGTCTTTTAATTCCCTAAGAAATTCAATCCTCATCTTTTGTTCCTCCGATTATCTGTACCAGCCTGCCCCCCGAACGTACCAGTTGGGCATTATCCGTTGCCTTAATGACATCCTCTGTTTTTGTATCCGTACATTCATTATCCCCGGCAATAGTTTTTTCTGTAAAATATTCGTTGATATTTTTATCAATCAATTCATTTGCGGTACGGGCGAAGCTTTCATCCTCTCCTATAACCGGCGAATTGGCAATTTTGTCAGTATCTATTTCATCTTTACCTGCGTCATAATAAAAGACCGCTGCCTGCCGGTAACGAATTCCCCCCAGTACCTTACACACATCATTAATCAGGCTGTCATGGAGGTAAAAATCCAATCTGAACAATGCTGCAATAATTAATGTAAATGCAGTAAAAATATACGCTGCCTCAATGGAAAGATATGCCTTTAATTTCGTAGTAAAACCTCCCCTGCCGTCATTATCAGATATGCCCCCAGGACGTATGGCATAAATGGAATCTGTGTTTTGATGCTTCTCTTTCTGACAAGTACATATATCCCGCCTATCACTGCTGCTGCCAGCAATGAAAAAAACAATAGCCTTAAATTATCCGACAGTCCGAGATAAATACCAAGACACAGAAAAATTAGTCCGTCTCCTATTCCTATAGCCCCTTTTGTAACAGCAGCATATCCCAGTATCACCGCTCCCACAGCTACGCCTCCTATTATTGACCATACGGACTGATAATACAGAACCAGATTCAACACTATCCCCAAAATTCCGTATGCAATAATTCTTATTCCTGATACTGAATGTGTTTTAATATCAGAAAATGTTTCCGTTGCCAGCATAATCATTACGACCCCTTTAATCATTTTCTTAACCTCCTTCTCCGCATTTGGAGCATATACGATATTTATTTTCCGCTTTGGATTTTTCTATGGAAAATACATTATGCTTCAGATTGGTGCACATTTGTAAGGCGTGATATCGGCTCCCGTATTTAGTATAAAAAACCGTATGTCCGCCATAATCACTTTTACCACAGCACAAACTGCAGGGATAATATATTCCTCCCGAATTATTTCTTATTTCACTTATTTGTTCATATTTGCAAGACATGATATCAGTTTTTATGTATGTACAATTTCTGTCTGTATGATATACCGACCCACCTGACGTAACGTATACCATTTCATTATCCCACTCCATTCGACCGTCTTCCTTTCCGGTCCACGCCCTGCACCTTGCCCTTGCCACGAAATTCAATTTGCCAATCCCGAAAATATCGAAGGGGATTTTTATCTGATATTGAAGGGCAGCATCTATGATTCCTTCATTATTAATTCCGGAAAAATTTAGTATAAACCCCTTGCTTCCGTTTACAAAGTAATAACTGTCAAAAAAATCCTCTCCCAGTTCCTTTATTATCTGTGCTTTAACATACTCTGCTTCCAGAAAATTCTCTGCAACGGATACCATATCAGCCTCATTAACATAATAGGCATAACCTGCCACACTTAGTGTCTGATTATATAAAGCCTTTTGTATATGCACCTGTATCCTGATTATCTGAATAAAAAATATAAGACATATAATCGCCGCTATAAAAACAGGGAGAACAAGCGAAGCCTCAACTGTAAGACTTCCCACCGGTCTTACGGCGGCATAGGAAGCTCCTTTTTCCAAACATGTTCTGTTCTTAGGGTCCGGTGGGGAAGCCGGAGACAGAACCATACCTTTCCGCATTAACATATTTTTTATTTTTGTTGAAAAAAAGAGCATCCTACACCGCCTCCTTATTTAATATGTATAAACGGCTTTTTCTTCATATTGAGAATCTCCCACAGCACTGTAGGCCGTCGTAACTTCTAATCCGTATATGTATCTGCTTAGCCTGAAATCTTCTCTTCCTGCGGCAATCATCCAAAGCTCCACCAAATCCATGGTATATGCCGACTTTTTGCCATCATTCTCAATAAACAGAAGAAATCTGATAAATTCTTCATAATTTATTCCTTCCTGCCTGACACCGGTATCCTCAAAATTCAATGACATTAAATTTTCAATGGATAACTGCCATGTCTCATCTGATTTGGTAAGAGCTATTTCCTCCCCTTTAAGCAGACTTCTTACATCCATAAGTGCTTCTGCATATGCCCACAAATACAATATAAGGAACTGAACCACCCTTATCAGCGGTTCCATTTTAGTTGCCCCAACGAGATTGGACGCAAGACCGTAAGCCGACTCCCTTTTGTCTGTATCACTTATCAGATAAATCATATTAACCCCGCTTCTGATGGTAGCCATTGCCAGTACTGTGGATGTTAAATTATCAATATCTGAATTATGCCCGAAAAGAATATATTCTGCTTCGTAATTTAATGCTGCCCCTTCTCCTTTATCTGTAAAACATATAAATTTATCCATAATATACTCCAGATAAATTAATTTTTTTGCCATTTCTGTTCCACCGTCACAATCTTTTCTGACTAAAGCCGCTTCCTCTGTACTGCATATGTCTGAGGCCAGCCCGCTTTCATTAAATTTTCTTTTAGATACAGTTTCTCCCTCGGGAACGATAATCGCTAAAAACCCCGTTTCAAGAAATTCACTGATGGAATCCAGAACATCCGTATTATCCTCTGCAATCCACAAATTCTCGTATTCAAACCGGATTCCTTCAAATGATATTTCTCCTATAAGACCTCTGATTTTCAATAAATACTCATGTAATTCATCCTTTGACTGACTATAGTCTATATTTTCTATTGCTTCTAAAATCTCATTAAATACATCTTTATTTTTTCTCAAAGCAATACCCATCTGCTCTATATCACATATATCTTCCAACATAATTTCATTATATTCACATATTCTGTCATACTCCTCCTGTATACCCTCCATGGTTTCTTCCTGGATGACATTTTCTTTGCTTTCAATCAGTATTCCCAGCATTTCTATTCCCATGTCAATATCCTTTTGATTGACTTCTATTGTTTCCATAAGTTCAATGGCCTTGTTCATGGGTGCCATACAGGTATTAATCAGATTTCTGACATTATTTATTTCTACTGTAAATTGCCGTCCTTTGCTATTATACTGAGTAGCTGCATCAATGTAATCCAGGGGATTTTCCACATTGGGAGCTACAGCGTCCACTATTTTCTGATACGGGATATTCATTCCTTCCATGGTTCTTTCAAACGGACAGAATTTTTTAATAAACATAAAATTTGTAAGAGGGTGATCTATATCCATTCCTCCACTGGTGCATTTTACACCGTCTACCCATTGAATCATATTTCTGGCAGCCTCATTTACAACTATCAGTTTCTCCGATACTTCAGTTATTTTGCCGGTAATCTCTTCGACCGCTTCTGCTTCTTCGGTAGATTCCTGTATTCCCATAAATCCTGCCGCCAAATCTATAACTTTTGCATATTTTTCATAATCCACCACCATATCCTGCCATATCAGTCCCCCTGCTGCCGTGGGCTTAATTATTCTGTCTATCGATATCCCCTTTATATCTATGCCGTACAGATCTGTATCTTTGGCAAAATATAATCCTTTGTCTGTATCAATGTTATACTCCATATATTCCCCAATTTTTCCTGCCAGAGCATCTTTATTAATTGTTTTCCCATCTGTGGACCCGTTAAAAAGCAATACCCCGAATTGAGAAAACAGCTTAGTATCATATTCTGCAAACAGTGAGTCAAGGCCCATGGATAATGCAGTTGAAACTCTTACCTTAGCCCCCTGAATGGCAGCGGACTTAATTGATACCATGATTACTGATACCACAAGTAAAAAAATCATCGCGGCAAACAGTGAAACACTTCCTTTTATTTTTTTCATACGTTTTCTCCTCCGGGGTATAATATTAATGATTAGATTTTGGATACATTTGAAGATATTGTATTGAAAATAGATCTAACGATTGAAGTAATCTGATTTTTGAAGATTAAAACAAGGCCAACGAGAACCACGATAATTAAGATGACTTCTACTACACCCATACCATCATCTTCTTTTATAAACTTTTTTAATATGTTCATATATTTCACCTCCTAAAATGACATAAATGCCGGCACTATAATCACAGCCAATACAACACAGAGC
>JBJEND010000161.1:0-2017 GCA_051880015.1 Butyrivibrio sp.
CGAGGCTGTAAGACGTAAGCCTTATTCGGTTATCCTTTTCGATGAGATAGAAAAAGCCCATCCCGATGTGTTCAATGTGCTTCTGCAGGTGCTTGATGACGGCAGAATTACAGACTCCCAGGGAAGAACGGTGGATTTTAAAAATACCATCATAATACTTACTTCCAATCTGGGTTCCCAGTATCTTCTGGATGGTATAGACGATAAGGGCAATATATCTTCGTCATGTGCAGAAGCGGTTATGAATGAGCTTAAGAATTCCTTCAGACCGGAATTCCTTAACCGTCTTGATGAAATTATTATGTTCAAGCCTCTGACCAGGGATAATATAGGCAATATTATTGACCTTCTGATAAAGGATTTGAATAAACGGCTGGAAGATAAGGAGATTACCGTAAAGCTCACACCGGCAGCGGTGAATGCAGTTATTGAGGGCGGATACGACCCTGTATACGGAGCAAGGCCGCTTAAACGTTATCTCCAGAAGACAGTTGAAACCCTGTGTGCCCGCCTTATTCTGGAGGGCAGGGCCGCAAATGGTGATACCATAGTCATTGACGATAATAACGGGCTGTATGCCCATGCAGAATAATCCTGATTATTCAAATTTATTTGTATTGGGATTATAAGTATACTGAATACTCTTAAGAGCTGCAGTTACAGAAGCCTTGTCGACTTCATATTTGTCACAGAAGTCGTCAAGGCTTCTGCATTCGTCACGGAGCTTTGTATTGACGTAGCTTAATAAAATAACAGGATCTGAGGGAATCATATAGGCCTCCTTTAATAATATTTCCGTACATTATATCACAAATTCTTACAAAATATAAAATTGTTTTTTCCGCATTCACATGATATAATACAGAGGTTATGAGAATTCAGAAGGAGATGGGCCCAAGCCCTGTGATGGCATGAACGAAAAAAACAAAAGCAACATTTTTGACATAATCACATATGCAATGATGATTGTGGCAGTTATATACATAATCCTGCAGACTTTTCTGGGCAATAACGGTGAACTTTCCTTTAAGCTCACCCTTGGAATATGGATTCTTGGAGCCATTATGGTCAATGATTTTGTAGAACCCATGGTCAGTAAGGTTTTTGACGGAATTACCCTTAAGAAGGGAATTTTCTATGTTATTTCAGCCGTTTGTGACGGAGCGGTATATGTGTGTCTGTACATTTTTATAATTAATATAGGTTTTACAAAGGAAATATGGCATTACCTGTTTCTTGTTCCTGCACCGGTATTTCTTGCAGGCAAGATTTTTTTCGGGAAGATGTACCGGAAGGCCGGAGAGACTGTGACGGATTTGGATGACGTGGAGGTTGATACTCTGGATGATGATGAAGACCTGAAGGTTATGATTTACAGAAATCGTAATAAATAAATATTCTGCCTGCATATACATAACTAAAACCGTATATGCAGGTTTGTTATTTTGGAAACAAAGAGATTTATATGCGTGGTTCTTACCGGAATATGTCTGTTGGGATACATTTTTCTGCAGGAGAACAGTAAGTTGACTGAAGCTGCATCACTGAATAACAGCTATCACAAGGTGGTGGCAATTACCTTTGATGACGGACCTAATCCCGGTACAACATGGCGGCTGTTAGAGGGACTTAAGGAAAGGGGAGTAAAAGCCACTTTTTTTCTGGTGGGGGAACGTATTGAGGACAATGAGGATATTGTGCTCAGAATGTATAATGACGGCCATGTGATAGGCAATCATACTTATTCCCACGTGGAACTGACTAAAATTCCCGAAAGGGAGGCATTGGAAGAAATCAGTGTAACTAATGGGATAATTGAAGAGATAACAGGAGAAGAGGTTGCTTACATAAGACCGCCCTGCGGACTTTGGGATGAGAAAATGCTGTTCCAAATAGATATGACACCGGTTTTCTGGGATGTTGACCCGAAGGACTGGTGTACACTATGCGTTAATGACGTGGTTGAGCGTGTAATTCGCCGTGTGGATGACGGAGATATAATTTTATTTCATGATAT
>JBJEND010000162.1:0-9684 GCA_051880015.1 Butyrivibrio sp.
ATATACGGCAGAATTCCAGATTGGGCTCTGCAGCATTTTCTATGCGCTCTATTTCTTCATCAGAGCATACCCGCTTTATATGATTAAAGGAGGAGTCTCTCATATCCTGAATATCCACACCTACGGACATACTGCCGAAAATACAGGCAACAGCACCATTGCAGTGGCTTATATTAAAATGAATATCCGGATAATCCTTTAGGAACGGCTTGCCGTCCTGAGTATGGTTAAAATCCGGCAGGTCCTTTTCTTTGTAAATATTTCTGAATCCGTACAGAAACAGAAGATACCCCAGAATGCAGGAAAGCCTGCCGCCGCTGTGGCGGAAGCGCAGGGCTTTCTCCCGGCGTTTCGGTGGAAGCTTATCAATTAAAAGCTGTTCTATATCCGGTGTTATCTTTTCATATTCCGAAAAAAGATATATCATTAATATTCTCCAATGGCATCAATTATTCTTTTCTTATAACGGAGATAATTCCCGGAAAGCATTAGTCCGCTGTTTCGTACATCAGAAGGTTCAATTTGTATTTCTTCCGTCACAGTAGCCGGACTCTGACCAAGAATATATATCCTGTCGGACAGCAGAATGGCTTCGTCAATATCATGGGTAATAAATAAAGTCGACAGATTAATCTGTTTCATTATATTCACATACCACTTGTGCATATTACTCTTAGTTAATGTATCCAGAGCAGAAAAAGGTTCGTCCAACAGGGCAATCCTGTCGGAAAACATATACGTCCTAAGCAGTGCAGCACGCTGGCGCATTCCCCCTGAAAGCTCAAAGGGGTACTGCTGCTGTGTGCCTTTCAGACCAAATTCTTCAAAATAAGAATCTGCCTGCCTTCTGGCTTCTTTTCTTGATAATCCCTTAAAAATCAAGGGCATGGCTACATTATCCAGAATGGTTTTATGGGGTAATAATAAATCTTTCTGAAGCATATAACTCATATGACCGGACTGACCGGTAATGTCCTGTCCATCCATGAATACTTCGCCTGAATCAGGAGTCATAAGCCCGGATATTACATTGAAAAGAGTGGTTTTGCCGCTTCCGCTTACTCCCATAATGCTTACCAGTTCACCCTCATTTAGATGAAGGGATACATTGTCTAATATTTGTCTGCCATTAAACTGAACAGAGATATTCTCCGCTTTTAATAATGCCATTTTTAGCTCCTAACGTCAATACGAATGTAATTATTCCGGCAGGTATTCATTGGTAAAACCATAGTCCCGGGGAATTTCATATTCACAGAGATCATTTTCATATACCCATGTAAAGAAAGCATTCCAACGGGTACTGTCAATGACACCCCAGGAAGAAGCGTCATCAGTATATTTGTCAGCAAGCCATTTCTGACTGGCAGTACAAAGCTCCAAATCCAGCCCTTCATTGGCGTTGACCAATATTTTGGCGGCATCCTCAGGGTTTTCAATGGAGTATTCATATCCCTTTGAAACAGCTTCCATGAATTTGGCGGTAATTTCAGGATTTTTATCCATATAATCATTATTACCTATTATTACAGGGCTGTAGTAGTCAAGCTCTTCGCCGTAATCCTTAAAATAAAAGAAATTGGTATCTATTTTGGCAAGCTCCGTATTGATTCCGTCCCAGGCATAATATATCCATACTGAGTCAATACCGCTGTCAAATGCTCCCTGAATGTTTTCAACATACTGGGGAATTAATTCAACATCATCCCATTTACCACCGTCTGCGGTGACAACATTTTCCATAATGGCCTGTTCAATAGGAAGCTCCCAGGTGGCATAGGTATGTCCGCAAAGCTTTGCAGGAGTGGTTATGCCAAGTTCCTTTGGAGAGATGATTCCGGAAGTATTGTGCTGGATAATTGCAGCAATTACCGTAATGGGAAGTCTTTCACCCTCCGGAGCAGAAAAAGCGGGAACCAGATAATCCTGAAAACTTATTCCAAACTGTGCGGTGCCGGAACTGACTACAGATTCAGCACCGGATTCAAGAGCTTCTATTATTTCCACCTCAATTCCGGCATCTTTAAAATATCCCAGCTCATTTGCAACATAGATTCCGGTATGATTAGTATTGGGAGTCCAGTCGAGAGCAATGGTGACTTTGGTAAGTTCCTTTGAGGCGGAGCCGCTGCATCCGCAGAATGCTGCCACAGCAAGTGCAGCTGCGGACATAAGTGCAAAGATTTTATTTTTTCGCATTTTTGTTTTTCCTTTCCCATGGCATTACAAGCCATTTAATAATTGATACAAGCAGTAACAGTAACAGGCTTACCCCGGCAATAAATAATATTACTGCAAACATTTTGTCGTAAGCAAAAGATTTTCGTACCCTGGTCATATATACTCCAAGCCCCCTTGTTCCCCCCAGCCATTCCGAAATAACTGCCCCTACCACAGAGTAGGAAACAGATATTTTAAGTCCGGCAAAAAAATAGCTTAAAGCTCCCGGAAACTTAATGTGGATAAACTGCCGGAATGAATTTGCCCCCATGGTTTTTAAAAGATTTAGTGAATCTTTGTCTGCTGAAGCAAATCCGTCCAAAAGACTTACTGTAATGGGGAAAAAAGTTGTTACTACTATAAGCAGTATCTTGGGCAGAACCCCGTATCCGAACCACAGCAGTAAAAGAGGGGCTATGGCTATGGAAGGGATTGTCTGGGACACTACAAGCATGGGATACAGTCCGTTCCTTATAATTGGGCATAAATCCATTAACACCGCAATTATAAAGCTGAAAATAATTCCGATAAAAAGTCCGGCCAACGCTTCATATACTGTTATAAGCCCGTGGTAGCACAGGATTGAAAAATCTTCCAAAAAGGCAGTGCACACCTTTAACGGAGAGGGCATCATATACCCCGGAACCAGTCCTGATGCAGACACAATCTGCCATATAAGGAGCAGTAAGAGGGCTGCAGTAATAAACGGAAGTGACTTGGAAATAATTTTACCGAAATAATTTCTCTTCATGGCAAATCCTTTTGCAGGCTGCGCAGTCCTGCATAAAATAATGGAATAAAAAAACCCCGGCAAATCCGGGGGCTGTAAGGCTGTACGAAAAAAGACCATAGCATATGGTCACATAATACATCCCTACGCCGGCATTACCCGGATCAGGTACGAGACAAAATGTCTCAAGGGTCGAAATATTTGCGTAATTTCCTCTCAGCCTGACTCATCAGGCTCCCCTTGCAAGGTGTAGTTTACATCTGAAAATAGGTAAAGTCAATAGAAAAATGCAGTATACTTGCAATCTTTTATACTTCGTTTTATAATATATTAGATATGTCCATGTGAATCCGGACAAAAACAGGAGGATTATGTAATGAAAAGAGAGAGCGCAGGACTTTGGGTATGGAGGATGATTTATCCTATACTTATTTTTATCGGAGTAGATACTTTTTTGACAATGATTGTAATGTACGGTTATATGTTCAAGGAATTAGCGGCAATGCAGTTTGTCATTGATGCTGACAATATTAAGATTCTTGTGGAAAGAACCATGAATTTTATATATTCCAACGCTTTATACCTTACAATAATCAGAAGTGCAGTGCTTATTCCGATTTTTTATTTATTTATGCGTAAAGACGTTAAAAAGGATAAGCTGTATGGCCGCTACAGAGAATATACACCCTGTAATAAAGCATGGATGCTTATTTTGCCGGTAATAGGAATTACGGCTGCACTGGGATTTAACAATCTTGTAATGATGATTGTGTCAATGCTTCAGGAGGCAATTAATTACATTCTGGAGATGTTGACAAACGGGGACTATATATTAGATTTTTTTGAAACCTTCAATGAATCAGCCAATACTATATATAACGGCAATATTTTTGTTCAGATAATTGCAACAAGTGTATGCGCACCCCTTGTTGAAGAGCTGCTCTTTAGAGGCGTGCTTTACAAGAGAATGCGAACCAGATTGAAGGTGGTACCAAGTAT
The DNA here is from genome assembly GCA_051880015.1 of Butyrivibrio sp. Taxonomy (GTDB): domain Bacteria; phylum Bacillota; class Clostridia; order Lachnospirales; family Lachnospiraceae; genus Eshraghiella. The sequence goes on from JBJEND010000162.1 coordinate 3,950, forward strand.
GCTTATATCTTCTGCAATTTTTGGAATTATCCACGGAAATCTGGTACAGTTTATATACGCATTTTTAATAGGTATGATTCTATCATTCGTATATGAAAAATTCAAAAACATATGGGCGCCTATTATTCTCCATGCCGGGGCCAATCTCTTGTCGGTGCTTCTTACCATGCTTTTGGGAGAAAGCACGGCGGAACCTTCTCTTGGACTTTATATGATTGTTACGGTTGTGGAACTGGCAGTAACCTGTCTTTTACTCATTCTTATTGAGAGAAAGGTCAACAGACAGGAAATTACACCGAAAGTTGAGGAGAATAATTAATGAAGAAAATTTTATCAGTGGCTGTTCCCTGTTATAATTCTCAGGATTATATGGATAGATGTATTGATTCCCTGCTTGTGGGAGGGGATGAAATCGAAATCATAATAGTTGATGACGGTTCCTCTGATAACACAGGGGCTATTGCAGATTCCTACGCAGAGAAATATCCCACTGTCTGCAAGGCGGTGCATCAGGAAAACGGGGGACACGGAGAGGCAGTGAATACGGGACTTGCCAATGCAACCGGACATTTTTTCAAGGTTGTGGACAGTGATGACAGGGTAAGCCGTGATGCCTTGTTTAAACTGTTGGACATTATGCGCAGAAGTGTCGCAGAGAAGAGAAGACTTGATATGCTCATTTCCAATTATGTGTATGATAAGCAGGGAGAGAAGCGGAAAAAAGTTATTAAATATACATCAGTTCTTCCCACCGACACATATTTTACATGGAATGATACGGGACATTTTCTTCAGTCCCAGAATATTCTCATGCATTCGGTAATCTACCGCACGGCTCTTTTACGGGAATGCGGACTGAAGCTTCCGGCACACACCTTTTACGTTGACAGTATTTTTGTATTCCAGCCGCTGCCGTATGTGAAGGTAATGTATTATGCCGATGTGAATTTCTACTGGTATTTTATTGGCCGTGAAGATCAGTCGGTACATGAAAATGTTATGATTAACAGATATGATCAGCAGATACTGGTGAATCGTATTTTAATTGATATCTATGATGAAGATAAGATTAAAAATAAAAAATGTAAAAAATATATGCGCAATTATCTTCAGATTATTATGGCAGTATCCACCGTACTGGCACTTATCTCCAAAGACGAGGATAAAATCCGTAAGAAAGATGAATTATGGGAATATCTGAAAAATAAGGATGAGAGGCTGTACCGTAAGATAAGAAGAGCGGTTATAAGCGTAGGAACCAATCTTCCCGGAAAGGGAGGACGTAAAGTTGCCGTTGCAGGCTACAGAGTATGTAAAAAAATATTTAAATTCAACTGACATAATAAAACCCGGGGATTCCCCGGGTTTAAATTATGTATTTTCCCTTTGCAAATCGCTGTTAAAATTATACAGCCACTTTGTCTTATAAAATAGCGGATAAAGGGCAGCAGCCATAATAAATGAGAGAATAACGTCATATACGGAATGCTGCTTCAGGAACATGGTTGATAATATAATCAAAATACCTATAACTGATACTATTATCTTAAGGGGATTATGAAATTTCCCAAAGGTACGGGACTCAAACACCGCTATAACCACAACCAGAGTATTGTATACGTGGAGACTTGGCAGAACATTGGTGGATGTATCTGTACTGTATAGGAATTTCACAAGGTCGGTGCAGAAATTATCCCTGGGAAATACCTTGGGACGGGGATCTGCAAGGCCGTTGGGGTATGCAGCATATATGATTACTGCGATGGTTATGCCGGTGATGAGGAAAAGTCCCATTCGCACACATTCCCCCTGGGAGCGGAAGAAAAAATACACACAGGCAATTCCCACAAAGGCGAACCAGAAATAATATGGTATAATAAAATATTCGCAAAAAGGAACCAAATCGTCAAAGGCACAGTGGATGACATGAAAATCACTGCTGTCATTAATAACCCGCTCCAGATAACTAAAGCAGGGCATATAGAAAAATCCGTATAAAATCAGCAGGCCGTGTCCCCATTTTTGAAAAAATGATTTCATACAAGCAACCCTTTCGTAACTTTTTAGGGATTATAACATAATCCGGGGGATTTTTACAAGTATGTGGAAGTTATTTTTAAATGTTTACAAAAAAAGCCGCGTGGGTTAAAATTAACTGTGTATATAAGTGATAAGGAGAAATACATTTTGAAGCTTTCAGTCAGAAATTTAACTAAAAACATAGACGGGACCCCCATTCTTAATAAAATCTCCTATACATTCCAACAGGGGAGAATTTACGGACTTACAGGCAGGAAAGGCTGCGGTAAATCCCTGCTTTTCCGGTGCTTATGTAAAGAAGAGTCCTATGAAAAGGGAATGGTCAGAATAGAGAAAAACGGTTCAGAACGTAAAACAGGTTTACAGGATTTTGGGTGCGTGTATGAGAAACCGGAATTTCCGGGATATATGACGGGAAGGGAATTTCTTGACTATTACATGGATATACATCACATTCCCCATGATGCTGCGTCAGTGGAGGAACACCTTAAATTTATAGGTATGGACAAGCATCAGAGAGGACAGCTTGTCCGTACATACACCCCGGGACTTACAGGACTTTTACAGCTTCTGTGCATATATATTACCGGACCTTCAATCATACTGATTGAAGGGGGAGCATGGGGAACGGAGGATATTGATAAACTGTCCGGGATAATAGACGAACTGAAAAAGGATCATATACTTATTATATCCTCAGCCGACACCGAATTTATCAGACAGATAAGTGATGAAATACTGGTACTTGATAATGGCAGTATCAGCAGTGAACTTGGAGGCGGAAAATGATTAAATCACTTTGGAAAATGTATGAAGCATCTCTGATATCAGATGCCAACAGACTGATATTCGGATTGTCAAAAATACCACTCATTAATAAGAAGATAACTGAAGATACCTACAATGGTTCCAAGACAGGCTTTAAGGTAGCGGCGGCAATTCTTGGAGTTCTTTTGGAATTTATTAAAAAGACCCTGTTTGTACTGGCGTTTATGTATGTGCCCATGAGATTGTTTTCAAGATGGATGCCTGCAGGAGTAACAGGATTTGGGCCGGAGAACAGCTATGTGTATTTCGGACTGGTACTGTGCGGATTGTGTGGGTCTGTAATTAATTCGGAAATTTTCAGTAAGGATGAGCATTCCTTTATGATGCTGAAGCTGTTTGGGGTTAATCCAACGGATTATTTCAGAATGAGGCTTCTTGGAAAATCAGTTTCTGAATTTGCTGCCTTCTGGTTCGCTTTTTCAGTGTGCGGCATGAATATTGTAAAGGCATTGTATCTTACACTGGTAATTGTACTCGCCAGATTTGCCGGAGAAACCTTTAATATTCTGGTTTTCAGGGTAACGGGTAAAGCGTTTACCGATATAAGGGGTATTAATGTTTTTGCCATGCTGGCGGCTCTCATACTGGCGTATTTTATTCCCTATATAAGGGGATGTGTGCCCGCTGCATATAACCTTGTATTCAGTACAATCTGGCTTCCGGTAATATTAATTGCGGCAGGCTTTTTTATGTACTATGTATGGAATTATAACGGGTATACTAAAATAGCTGTCAGGATATATAAGTCATCATATTTATATGAAGAAGAAAAGGGCTTTGAGCTTAAAGAGAAAATAAGGGATACGGCACCGGTACCTGAAATAGAAACAGATATATTAATCAATGATGAAAAAGCCTTTGAATGTATGAATAAAAGCTTTTTTAAGGATAACAGAAAAATGCTTTTAGGCGGAATAATAACCAGACTACTGATACTTTCAGGTGTTGCTGCAGTGGCAATAGCGGCAGCAGCAATGGGTAAAGGCGACATTGTATATAAGGTTATTTCATATTCCATGCCTGTTCTGGTATTTATTATGTATTCCATGTCAAGAGGCAGAATGGTATGCAGAGAACTTTTCTATTCTTGTGATTCCGGACTTATGAGGCGTGGCTGTTTCCGGGACAGGGAACTGCTTTTTAAATCGTATCTTGTCAGAGTGAGAGACATGGTTATTACAGATGGAATACCTGCAATTTATCTTGCAATAATCTATGGAGTTGCAGGAATTCTTGCGGGCAAACCGGGAAGCGCCTCCACAGTTATATCTGTATGTGTGGGAATACTTCTGTTGTGCCTGTTTTTCTCAAATTACAATGTATTCATGTACTATATATGCATGCCTTTTTCAATCGATGAAAATAAAGAAAGCAACACAAGAAGTGCAGTAATATACAAATCAGTAAATTTTGTTATGTATATTTTGTGCTATTTATGTATATTTATAGAGACTACTTCCCTATACTTCACATTAGGAACAGCCCTTGTTTTGGCAGTGTTTATGTCTGCCTCGGCAACGGCTGTAGTAAAAGCGGGAAGAAAAACCTTCCGTTTAAAGGATACGGATTAATTTTTTCAGGGAGTGAATATTATGAAAAAGTATTTGTCAGTATTTTTTACTCTTTGTATGGCGTGTATTACTCTTGCAGGATGTAAGAATTCTGCTTTGGCGGGGAAGGACCCTGATAATACCCTTACCCATCCCGGAAGTGCCGTTGAAGATGAGACAACTATTTTTGATAAGATTATAGCAGGAACCCCCATTGACAGTAAGGAATCCCTGTTTGATATTACTGATAATGTCTCCAGGGAGGGCTATACCCTTGTGTCGGGATGCCCCTATGGTGAAAGGGAAATACTTACCATATACACAGGAGAAGATAAGTCTTTTGCGGCATTGTATGATGTTTCCAATGCCAGGGAAAAAACCGTGATTGAGCTGGAAGATACTGTTCTGACGGAGAATGCAAGGGTTTATTATGTCAGCGAAGAATTTTCGTATATTATTGACCTGACCAATAAACAGATTATATATCTGTACATGAAAGATAAAAAATCCGAAAGAATTGCTCTGGATTTTGTTCCTGACAGTATTTCGGTTTTGGGAGAGGGAGAGCAGTTTTTCTACACTCTTAAGGATGACTGTAATGTCTACCAGTATACCAGTGAAACCGGGAATAGGGTTTCCGTATTTGATGCAGGGGATATTGCCTCAGATATAAGTCTGGAATTTGTTGTTCCGGGCAGTAACACTCTTATTGTTAAGACGGAATCCGATAATTACAGCGGATATGCCAGCCTTAGTCTGGAATATCAGGAATTAACTCCCCTTGAAAGTGTTTCGGGAAAATTACTGTACAGCAAAGATGAATATGTGTATACCTCCCCCGATAAAGAGTCGGTTATAATTATATATAATCCCATGACTCCCAGGCTTACCAAAGAATTCCGGCTGGAGGAACCGGCGGAGATTAATAATCTTGTGCTGTTTTCGGATACTCCGTATTTCCTTTCCGGAGTTGACACTGAAGACGGAAGACTTTTAAGATTCTATAATACGGATGAGGGTATTATGGAAAACTGCCTTACTCTGGGGGATGAATATACTATTGAAGGAATTGAATATTTCAGGGAAATGAACAGTATTTTAATACAGACCAGAGATATTAAGAATGCCTGCCGTATTTTAATCTGGAATACGGAAATAATAGATAATGTAATTGAATGAAAAATATACAAAAAAGTTGTTGACAAGTTAGGGGTTTTAATAATATAATAGGCAAGCGGGTTGCAAAAAAGCCCGTTTGTGACATGGGATCTTAGCTCAGCTGGGAGAGCATCTGCCTTACAAGCAGAGGGTCACAGG
>JBJEND010000163.1:0-9591 GCA_051880015.1 Butyrivibrio sp.
GTTACATAAAAATCCTTGGGACGGGAATTTTCATATGCAATACAGGGAGTGAAATCTCCGGAAGCAATATCGTCTATGAAGTTAAAGAATATTCCTGTAATGTGTATTCTTGAATTTTCATCCAGCTCACATGCGCTTATGCGGGAATCAATTCCTGCCGTATGACACAGTTCTTCTGCCATAAGAGGACTAAATCCCGTATAGGAAGTATATATGGCCTTATACAACGGAAGATTGAGGGACAGTACCCTGTCGGTAAATTCTTCGGTTGAAGAAAGGAAGGCGTTGAGCTTATTGTCAGTATTGGGAATAAAATACTTAAGCCCCGGTAGAACCTCCCTGACAGAACTTACCCCTGCATTAATTCTTTTGATGCTGTCGATAATATTGTTATTGTCATCAGTAAAAATTATGTTGCTGTGTTTTCCCATAAGCTCTACAATAAGGTGCTTGGTGCATAAATCACCCAATTCGTTGAGATGCTCAATTCTGAAATTAATAATACGTTCCAGTCCGGGCTGGGTAACGGATATAATCCTTCCGTTATTGATATGTTTTCTTAAAAGCATGCAGAAATTGGGAGCAGTTAATGGAGAAGGCTTGTTAGTGCCTGTAATATATGCCAGGGGAAGACTTGCATTCACTGATAAAACCAGTCTGAATTGTCCTTTGGGGGTCTTAACCGTAAGAAGCAGTTCATCCTTCTCAGGCTGGGCTATTTTGTTAATCCGTCCGTCACATAATATATCATTAAATTCCTTTACAAGAGCATGAATTGTTATTCCGTCAAAAGCCATAGTACACCTCTGAAAAATTATTTATATAGAAGTATAACATTCTTTCTTCCGGCAATCAAATATAAGTATACTTTTATTCTGTTTTATGATAAAATATTTGTGATGATTTTGCCATTTGGCAGCAAAGCGGAGGTTACAATGATTAAAAGCATGACAGGCTTCGGCAGAAGTGAAGTATCCGATGCCGAAAGGAAAATAACCGTTGAGATGAAATCTGTCAATCACAGATATTTTGAGCCGGCAATTAAGATGCCGAAAAAACTCAATGTGTATGAAGCTGGTATCCGTACCACACTTAAAAAATACATAAACAGAGGCAAGGTGGATGTATTTATACAGTACGAGGATTATTCCGAGAACAAATTCTGCCTAAAATATAACGAAGAGCTTGCCAATGAATATATGAGTATTTTCAGATATATGTCAGAGCAGTTCGGCATTGAGAACGACATCAGTGTATCCAATCTTTCCAGATATCCTGAGGTTATAACCATGGATGAACAGACAGGGGATGATGAGGAACTGTGGAATCTTCTTGAAAAAGCAGTTGAGCAGGCCTGTGAGCAGTTTGTGGAGAGCAGGATAACAGAAGGTGAGAAGCTTAAGGCTGATCTTGTATCCAAACTGGATTATATGCTGGAGCTTGTGGACAATATTGAAGAGAGAAGTCCCCGTATTATACAGGAATACCGCATGAAACTGGAAGATAAGGTATATGAATTACTAAGGGACAACAATATTGATGAGGGAAGAATAGCCACTGAGGTTACCATATTTGCGGATAAAATCTGTGTGGATGAAGAAACGGTGCGTTTAAGAAGTCATATAGAGAGTACGAAGGATACGCTGATTGAAGGTGGAAGCGTAGGCCGTAAGCTTGATTTTATTGCCCAGGAGATGAACAGAGAAGCTAATACAATACTCTCCAAGGCTAATGATCTTGAAGTGTCCGACTGGGGAATTTCCCTCAAAACAGAAATAGAGAAGGTAAGGGAACAGATTCAGAACATTGAATAATCCCAAGGTGTCATATGTGTTTTGTTAATATAGGATTCGGGAATATAATTAACTGTGATAAAATCGTTACGGTTATTTCTCCTGATTCGGCTCCATCCAAAAGACTTTTGCAAAATTCCAGAGAATGTGGTAAAGTAATTGACGCGACTCAGGGAAGAAGAACCAGGGCATTTATTGTTACGGATACGGGATATCTGGTTTTGTCTGCACTTCAGCCCGAGACAATCGCAGGACGTATCCGGGGAAACAAGGATACGGAAACCGGAGGTGAAGAAGATGAATAGAGGAAAGCTGGTAATTGTTTCCGGATTTTCGGGAGCAGGAAAAGGCACTGTTATGAATGAATTAGTGTCCAATAATGACAATTATGCCCTTTCCGTATCAGCCACTACCAGACAGCCCCGTCCGGGGGAAACGGAAGGCGTCTCTTATTTTTTTAAAACCCATGAAGAATTTGAGAAAATGATAGACAATGATGAACTTCTTGAGTATGCGCGGTATGTGGATAACTATTATGGTACGCCGAGAAAATTTGTAGAGGACATGAGAAATGCAGGCAAAGATGTACTTCTTGAGATAGAAATACAGGGAGCACTTTTAGTCAAGGGAAAATGCCCTGATGCAATTCTTATTTTTATTACCACAAAGGACGCCGCCACTCTCAGGGAAAGACTGACAGGACGAGGCACAGAGACGGAAGATGTTATTGAAAAACGCCTTAAAAGAGCAAGGGAAGAAGCAAAGGGCGTGGAGAATTATGACTATATAGTGGTTAATGATAATCTTAAAGATTGTGTGGAAACTGTTGACAGAATCGTCAGAAGTGAGCATAATAGAACAGATGACAAAATTTCTATAATTAAGGAAATCAGCAGAGATTTATTATAAAAGGAGAAATTTAAAATGATACATCCATCTTATTCAGAATTAATGAATGTAATAAACAGTGATGTTGAACCGGGAGAACAGCCTCCTGTTCAGAGCAGATATTCTATTGTTATTGCTACATCAAAGAGAGCAAGACAGATTATTGACGGAGCCCCCACATATGTTGACGGTAAAGGCAAGAAGCCGTTATCTGTTGCGGTAGAAGAGCTCTATAAAGGCAAGGTTAAAATTGTCGGTGATGATACCGATAGTGAAGAGAGCCGCTAATTGAATATAATAGAGATATTAAAGGTTATTGTTCTCGGTATTGTTGAAGGAATTACCGAATGGCTGCCTATCAGCAGTACGGGACATTTAATCCTTGTAGACGAATTCCTTAAGCTGGATGCAACGGATGAATTTAAAGAAATGTTTGATGTGGTAATTCAGCTTGGTGCTATTCTTGCCGTTATTGTAATATACTTTAAGAAATTGTGGCCCATCGGCAGAAATGAGACTACAGGTAAGACAGGATGGTGTAAGGATAAACTGGTTTTGTGGGGCAAGATTCTCATTGCCTGTATTCCTGCCGGAATTATAGGAGTCCTGTTTGACGATTATATAGACAGATTCTTCTATAATCCCTATGTAGTATCGATAATGCTTATTATTTACGGTGTTGCTTTTATTGTAATTGAACTTCTTCATAAGGGTAAGGAGTTTAGAATAAAGACGCTGGGTCAGCTGTCAATTAAAACAGCTCTTATTATAGGTGTATTTCAGGTACTGGCACTGATTCCGGGAACCTCACGTTCCGGTGCCACAATCGTGGGCGCCATGTTAATCGGGACAGACAGAACCGTGGCAGCAGAGTTTACTTTCTATCTGGCCATTCCCGTTATGCTTGGTGCAAGTCTGCTTAAACTGCTTAAGTTTATTGCAGGAGGCGGTGTGCTGGGAAGTACGGAAATAATATATCTTGTTGCCGGAATGGCAGTTGCCTTTGCTGTGTCAATAATTGTGATAAAATTTCTTATGTCATATATTAAGAAGCATGATTTCAAGGTGTTCGGTGTGTACCGGATTATACTTGGAATAGCTGTGCTTGCATATTTTGCATTCGTATAATTTTGATGCTGTGGGGGATTTTTAATTTTCCACAGCATTTTCATGTTGCAACAAAACAAAATAAATGATATCATCATTAAAACTAAAATAAATTAACATAATCATACATTGGAGGTAGAATATAATGAAGTACAGCGATATGTCGCCAGAAGAATTGCAGGCTCTTTCTGCAAAGCTTAATCAGGAATACGAGGATATGAAGGCTTTGGGACTCACCCTTGATATGTCCAGAGGCAAGCCTTCCGCAGCTCAGTTGAATATATCCAATGATATGCTGGATGTATTTAATTCCGAAAGTGACTGCTGCACAGCCGGCGGAATTGACTGCAGAAATTACGGCAATCTTGAAGGAATTCCTGAAGCAAGAAAGCTTATGGGAGATTTAATGAGAGTACCGGCAGAAAATGTATTTGTCTGCGGTAATGCCAGCCTTAACATTATGTATGATTGTGTAGCCCGTGGAATGATGTTCGGTATAATGGGAAGTACACCCTGGAGTAAACTCCCCAAGGTTAAATTCCTCTGTCCGGTTCCCGGATATGACAGGCACTTTAAGATTACTGAACTGTTCGGAATAGAGATGATTAACGTTCCCATGACTAAAGAGGGTCCTGATATGGATATGGTGGAGAAACTTGTATCTTCTGATTCAAGTATAAAGGGTATATGGTGTGTACCAAAATACTCCAATCCCCAGGGAATAGTATATTCCGATGAAACCGTAAGACGTTTTGCCAACCTTAAGCCGGCTGCCAGGGATTTTAGAATTTTCTGGGATAATGCTTATATTGTTCATCACATATATGATGAAAACATTGAAATACCGGAAATTATTTCGGAATGTGCCAAGGCAGGTAATCCGGATATGGTATATGAATTCTGTTCAACATCTAAAATTACTTTTGCAGGAGCAGGAATTTCAGCAGTTGCCGCATCAGTGGATAATCTGAACTGGATTAAGAAGAGTCTTACAATTCAGACAATCAGTTATGATAAACTTAATCAGTTGAGACATGTTCTTTATTTTAAAGATGCAGATGGCATCAGAACACATATGAGAAAGCATGCAGAATTCTTAAGACCCAAATTTGATGCGGTTCTTGACATTTTTGACAGGGAACTGAAAGAAGCAGGAATAGCAAGCTGGGAAAAACCCATGGGCGGATACTTTATTTCCTTTGAAACCATGGAAGGATGTGCTAAGGCAGTTGTTGCCAAATGCAAGGAAGCGGGAGTGGTACTTACCGGAGCAGGGGCACCTTTCCCATACGGCGTTGATCCCAAGGACAGTAATATCCGTATAGCTCCATCCTATCCTACACCGGAGGAGCTTACCAAGGCGGCAGAGCTTTTTGCACTTTGCGTAAAGCTTGTAAGTGTAGAAAAGCTTCTTAGCAGGTAATATTTTTATGTAAGGAGGTCCTATAATGAATACATTTGGATTTATCGGAATGGGTAACATGGGACATGCCATGTTAAACGGAATACTTAAAGAATTTAATACCAACCAGATAATGTTTACTGACACATCTGAAATTATCAGGGCAGGGGTATCCGAGGATACGGGAGTTATCAGTGTTCCCACTAATATTGAACTGGCAAACAGTGTCAAATACATTGTTCTGGCTGTAAAACCCCAGTGTTATGATGAAGTAATAAGAGGTATCAGAAATGTTGTGACCCATGATAAGATTATTATTTCCCTGGCACCGGGAATTACAATAAATGATGTTCAGGATAAGTTTGATTCTGATGTGAGGGTGGTAAGATGTATGCCCAATACACCGGCTTTGATAGGGGAGGGTATGACAGGAGTGTCTTATGATTCAAGACAGTTTGTTCTTGAAGAAGTCGATACAATTTCCAGATTCTTTAATTCCTTCGGTAAATTCAGAATAGTAGAAGAAAAACTTCTTAATACTGTTACCTGTGTAAGCGGAAGCTCACCTGCATATGTATATATGTTTATTGAAGCCCTGGCTGACAGTGCAGTCAAATACGGAATGAGCAGGAACGATGCCATTGAATTTGCGGCAATGACAGTTAAGGGAGCAGCGGACATGGTACTTACCACCAAAGAGCATCCTGCGGTATTAAAGGATCGTGTATGCTCTCCGGGGGGAACTACAATCGCCGGAGTTTCAGCACTGGAAGAAAATAATTTCCGTCATGCCATTATAGCCGCAACGGATAAATGCTATGAGAAATGCACGGGGCTTAAGAAATGACAGAAAAGATTCAGAGAACAGACAGAAAACTGAAATACAGTGGGGCAATAGTTGATTTTTATACCGATACCGTATGTCTTCCCAACGGAAATACGGCAGAATGGGATTACATAGCTCACAGAAAAGGAGCGGCAGCCGTTGTGGCAGTTAAAAATGACGGTAAGCTTCTGATGGTGAAGCAGTACAGAAATGCTTTGGACAGAGAGACTGTGGAAATTCCGGCAGGAAGCCGTGACAGTGTGGAGGAACCTTCCGATGTATGTGCAGCCCGGGAACTGGAGGAAGAAACAGGCTATAGGGCGGGCAAATTAGAACTGCTTGTTACGGTATGTACTACAGTGGCTTTCTGCAATGAATGCATAGACATATATCTCGCAACCGATCTTACTCCCACCAGACAGTCTTTGGATGAGAATGAATTTGTGGAAATAGGGGAGTACACCATTGAAGAACTTACTCAGATGATTTTATCCCGTAAGATTCAGGACAGTAAAACTATAGCAGCAATTCTTGCGTACAAAGAGAAATATTTATCAAAATAAAGTCTAAACTAAAATCCGTCTTCATATGATTATCATATGGAAACGGATTTTTTTTCGAATGATGCAAAAAAATATATATTGTTATTTCCTCTGTGTATACTTATAGGTTCGGTAGTAATTAATATTCTGGGGATGGACAAGGTCAACGAGTGGGGAATATTTACTCCGGAGTTTGCGAAGAAGGTTACAATGTCCGGGGCAGGTTTTATCTCTATGTTGAAATATATAGTAAAAAAAAGAATTCTGCATTTTGTTATTATATTTCTTGTATGCTTTTCTACGGTTAAAGAAAAGCTTCTTCCGGTTGTGGCCGGATGGATAGGATTTACATTCGGAATTCTTCTTTCATCCCTTTATATGCAGTATGGAATTAATGGAATATGGATTTTTATTATTAACGTTATGATTCATACCGCCATATATGTAATTGCGGTTGCAGGAATATTAAAGCTTAGCTCAAAACATGAAAAAAAACTCCTAAGTGGGGGAAACCTGCTGTGTTTTGCCCTGTTTTGTATGGGAATTATGGTGGAGAGTCTGTTAAATTGGGGAGTTTTTCCTAAAATAATGGGATTTTATCAATAATATTCCTTGATTTTACAGAATAATGCGCATATAATACAACTTGTGTATTATGTATCACAAAGGAGAAATTATGGATAGTTTCGTGGAGCAGTATATACTGTATCTGCAAAGTGTGAGAAAAACCTCCGTCAATACTGTATCGGCATACAGAAGAGACCTTAATAAGCTTATGCAGTTTTTGAAGGAGCAGGGGATTGAAGAGTTTAATAAGGTAACCTTTACGGATTTAAATTCATATATTCTGTCTTTGGAGAAGGAGGGAAGCGCCTCCTCCACTGTTTCAAGAAATGTGTCTGCAATAAAGTCATTTTTTACATATCTTTTTAGAATGAAGATAACAGAGAATGATGTGTCAGTGAACTTAAAGTCGCCGAAAATTGTCAAGAAAGTTCCTGATATTTTAACGGTGGAAGAGATGGAAATTCTTTTATCCGCCCCGGATGACTCCGTAAAAGGCATAAGAGACAAAGCGATGTTGGAGCTTCTCTATGCTACGGGATTGAAAGTTTCGGAAATTATTTCACTGAAGGAAAGTGATATAAACATTTCCATGAGATATATAAGGCTTTCCGATAAAGGTAAAGAAAGAATAGTTCCCTTTGGAATTCACGCCAAAGATGCAGTAGAACATTATATTGATTATTCAAGGGATAAGCTTCTGGGAGATAAAGAAACGGAATACCTTTTTGTGAATTATTCCGGAGAACCCATGAGCAGACAGGGGTTTTGGAAAATAATTAAGCATTATGGAGAAGTTTCAGGATTTGGAGAGAGACTTACTCCTCATATTTTCAGGCATTCATTTGCTGCACATATGGTGGAAAACGGTGCGGACCTTAAATCCATTCAGGAGATGTTAGGACATTCCGATATTTCCACTACACAGATTTATTCGTCATTTGTTCATACGGGAATTAATTCCGTATATGATAAGGCTCATCCGAGAAAATAATAATATTATTAAAGACCGCTTACCGATGTGTAAGCGGTCTTTTGAGTATATGATATATCAGCAGTTTTCTGCTATGGTAAACAGTAGCTTTTCCGTTGAATCCCAGCCCAGACATGGGTCAGTAATGGATTTGCCGTAAATATGTTCACCGATTTTCTGGCTTCCCGGCTCAATATAGCTTTCAATCATTACGCCTTTAACCAGACGGTGAATATCTGAATTCATTTTGCGGCTGTGGAGAACATCCTCTGTAATTCTGATTTGTTCCATATACTGTTTGTTGGAGTTACTGTGGTTCGCATCCACGATAACAGCAGGGAAAGGCAGTTCATGTTCTGCATACAGTTTGTTTACAAGAAGCAGGTCCTCATAATGGTAGTTGGGAACACACTGTCCCTTCTTATTCACGGCACCACGGAGTACGGAGTGGGTGAGGGCATTGCCGGTAGTACGCACTTCATTGCCTCTGTAGATAAAGGTATGGGGATGTGAAGCTGCGTGTACGGAATTAAGCATTACATCATAACCTCCGGCAGTAGGGTTTTTCATTCCTACGGGAACATCCATGCCGCTGGCAGTAAGGCGGTGCTGCTGGTCCTCTACAGAACGGGCACCAATGGCCACATAGGAAAGGGTATCGTCACAGTACATCCAGTTTTCCGGATACAGCATTTCATCTGCAGGGAAAAATCCGGTATTACGGATTACATCCAGATGGAGCTTACGGATGGCTTTGATTCCCGCCACCAAATCAGGTTTTTTCTCAGGATCAGGCTGGTGAAGCATTCCCTTGTAGCCGTCACCGGTGGTTCTTGGCTTATTGGTATATACACGGGGAATGATGATAACCTTGTCTTTAATCTTTTCCTGAACTTTTGCAAGACGTGTTACATAATCCAATACAGCGTCTTCATTGTCTGCTGAACAGGGTCCTATAACAGCTATAAATTTGTCGGAATTTCCTGTAAATACATCTTTGATACCTGCATCAAAGGCTTTCTTTTCGGAAATAAGTTTTTCACCCAGAGGAAATTCATCTTTTATTTCTTCAGGTGAAGGAAGATTTTTTAAAAATTCAATACTCATAGTCAACCTCATTTGTTATTATTTCAACGCATATTCTAACATCATTTATTGGTTAAATCTACTTCTTTTTGCGTTTTTATTACCTTTTACCTTAATTTTTTAACCTCTTGTTTATGAAATATTTACAACTGAAATCCTTTTGATATATAATTTGTCCATGGAGATGAGTTATGAAGATACATATCGAGATGGTGGCTCCCGGTGAAGAAGAGATTGTAATCCGGGTAAGCGAACTTAATGACAATGTAAAAAGAATACAGCAGGCGGTCACAGACATTACTTCAGGACAGTCCACGCTGACGCTGTACAAGAATGATACCAGATTCTATATTGAGCTTAATCAGATTTTGTTTTTTGAAACATCCGGAAGCCGTATCTGTGCACATACT
>JBJEND010000164.1:0-1965 GCA_051880015.1 Butyrivibrio sp.
GTAATACTGATCCGATAATATCTACAACTTGACTTATAAGCTTACCAGCACTTTCAAAAGCTGGCTTAATGCCATCCCACGCTTTCTGAATATAAGGAGCCATTTGGTCAAATACTTCTACAAGATAATCTTTCAACCATTCTATACCATCACCGATAGATTCAGATACAGAAATCAATACTGACTCAGCATACTCAAATGCACTTGAAATCATATCCCACGCATCTGATACCACAGGAGCTATAGCAGTCATAACACTGTCAATCACACTAAAAATGGCGTCCAAAGCCGTAGATATTACATTTCCTGCCGCTTCAAAATACGTTCCCAATAGAGAGACAGCGGTTGATATAACTGGTGCTGTAGCACTGATTATAGATTCAATGGTATCCATGTGAGAAGAAATCACCTGAGCTAATTTCTGCCAATACTTTCCTATATTGTTTAAAGCTTCAGAAATTGGAGGAGCTATTTGCTGAATAACTCCACTTATGGCGTTAACTACTCCAACAACAATAGGCTGAGCATCAACAAATATATCAGTCATAGTTTGAATCAGAGGGGTAATTCCATTTACTACCGCCGTTACTGCATCCATAATTCCGGGTAAAACTGCCTGTATTGTATCTACTGTGGCAGATACACATGTTTTCAAAGAATCAAAAGCTGTAGTTACCAGTCCTCCTAAAGAAGATACCAACGATCCAAAAGATGACAATTTAGAGCTTGCATTTCCTGTAGTTGAATCAATCTCACTTCCAAGGCTTTTAATAACAGATCCAATACTATCCACAGAGCCAGATAAAATACCAGATTTATCTATGACTCCAGAAATCACATCTACCACTTTGCCAAAAGCATCAGCTAATTTTGTACCAAAAGCCTCTAATTTAGGCATAATAGCATCTACTACCTGTACTAACTGCTCTAAAAGAGGCTTTGCCTTTTCAATCAGTTTCAGTCCGGTATCAGATATAACAGATCCTAATTTACCTTGAATAGTAGATACTAAACCGCTTGCACTGGTAGCAAGTTTCTGAGCACCGCCCTCAAAATATGGCTTAATCTGATCCTCAATAAGTTTATCCACGCCTCCAGCGTTTTTAATATCATCCTGAGAGATTTTAAAGCCAAATTCTTTCATCCGTTCGGTTTCTCCGGTTTTCAGATCTGCTATAGCCTCCATAGCATCTGACAGAGATTTTTCAGGATTAAGAGCCGCCATATCCTCTGCAATTTTCAGGATTTCCATAGCCTGAGTTGTATTTCCCTGAGCCACATTGATAGCTCTTGTACCAGCGGAAATTACTTCATTTGTGGTAAATGGAGTTGAGGTGGCGTTATTCCTCAAATCAGAAACATATGCCTCACTCATATTTTTTACCTGTTCTTCTGACTTACCCTGATTATTTACCCCTACAAAATGTTCTATGGAGATTTGCTGTTGCTCCAGCATAGCCCCCTCTTTCATAACTAAAGCCGCACCGGCTCCAGTTACTCCAATAGCAATAGTTACTCCCTTTGCAAGAGTAGCTAACATATCAGATATTTTGCTAATTACAGAACTTGCCGCATCTTTAACTTGAATCAAAGGAGCGGCAATTTTACTTCCTATAGCTTTTAATTTATCAGATACATTATTGATTATTTTACTTGCCGTATCTTTTGCTTTGATTATAGGGGAGGCTATAAGCTTACCAGCCGCCTTAATCTTATCTGTTACGGTTGATATAATCTTTGTTGCAGTATCTTTTACCTTAATAACGGGAGTAGCTACAGCTTTTCCTACTGTTCCTATAAGGTTCTTCACGTTATTAAGAATTTTACTTGCCGTATCTTTTGCTTTAATAACAGGAGATACAACCATGTTTTTTAGAGCCTCTGCTCCACTCTTAACTTTCTGTAATGCCGCTGTTGCTGTATCTTTGACACTAATTACCAAAGGTTTTACAAAAGTATCTTTTA
>JBJEND010000165.1:0-1950 GCA_051880015.1 Butyrivibrio sp.
GATAAAATGGCACTGCAACGGATTAAAGAGGAAGCGGAGAAGGCCAAGAAGGAACTGTCCTCCGTAACTTCAGTTACGGTTAATCTTCCGTTTATCACCACTACGAAAGAGGGACCAAAGCATCTTGAGATAACCATTACCAGAGCAAAATTTGACGAACTTACCGCAGATTTGGTAGAGAGAACGGCAGTGCCGGTGCGTAATGCTTTGCAGGATGCAGGAATTGGCACATCAGAATTATCCAAGGTCCTGCTGGTAGGCGGTTCCACAAGAATTCCTGCAGTTCAGGCTAAGGTTAAGCAGATTACGGGACTTGAACCCAGCCGTAATATGAATCCGGATGAATGTGTGGCGCTGGGAGCATCTATTCAGGGCGGCAAGCTTGCAGGTGACTCAGCTGCATCAGAGCTTCTGTTACTGGATGTTACCCCTCTTACCCTTTCCATAGAAACAGTGGGTGGAGTGGCAACAAAACTTATTGAGCGCAATTCCACAATTCCCTGTAAGAAGAGCCAGGTATTTTCCACTGCCATGAATTATCAGACCTCTGTTGAGATTAAGGTTTTACAGGGAGAGCGGCAGTTTGCCAGGGATAATAAGCTATTGGGCAATTTCAGACTTAATGGTATAAGGCGTGCGCCTGCCGGAGTGCCACAGATAGAGGTTACTTTTGATATTGATGCCAACGGAATTGTTAATGTATCTGCAAGAGATTTTGAGACAGGAAGAGAGCAGGGCATAACCATTACCACCAGCTCCAATTTGTCAGAAGAGGAGATAGAGCGTGCTATGAGAGAGGCAGCAGAATACGAAGCCTCTGACAGTACCAGAATGAATGCTTTTGAGGAAATCAATGCAGGCCGTATTGCGATTAATGATGCCCAGCAGAAACTTAAAGCGGATAAAAAAGTAATTGACAAAAGCAGAAAACAGCAGAGAAGGGAAGATATTCTGTATGTAAACAAGCTGCTGAGAAAGGCTCAACCGGAGAAAATGTCAGAGAGTGATATTAATGAGCTTAAGTCTGCAACAGATAGACTTAAAATGTCGGCAGAGCTGTCTTAGGCATTGACTTTATTGCAGAAAATTTCTATAATACTATTAAGCGGACAGGAACGTTTTTGCGTTCCTGTTTTGCGTCTTAACGGAAAGAAAAGTGCGAATATATAAAGGGGTGTCGGTATGGATTTAAAAGAACTGCTTGCAAAATGTGATCATACTCTGCTCAGGCAGAATGCTACATGGGACGAAATCAGAAGATTATGTGACGAGGGCATGGATAACGGATGTGCATCCGTGTGTATCCCTCCTTCATATGTAAGACAGGTGGCAGATTATTTAAGAGATAGAGAAACGAAGCTTAAGATTTGTACGGTAATAGGATTTCCTAACGGTTACAGCACTACCAAGGTCAAGGTATGTGAAACTGAAGATGCCGTTATGAACGGAGCGGATGAGATTGATATGGTTATTAATATCGGCTGGCTTAAGGACAGACGATATGAAGATATTCTGAACGAAATTAAGGCGGTTAAGGCTGCCTGTTACGGAAGAACTCTGAAAGTAATAATTGAAACAGGTATGCTTGCAGATGATGAGAAAGTAACCATGTGCAGAATAGTTACCGATGCAGGAGCCGAATACATAAAAACATCCACCGGATTTGCCGGAACCGGTGCAACGCCGGCGGATGTGGCGTTGCTCAAGGCTAATGTGGGAAGGAATGTCAAAGTTAAGGCAGCAGGAGGTATCTCATCACTGGAAGATGCGGACCTGTTACTTAAGCTGGGAGCTTCAAGGCTGGGAACCAGTAAAATTGTGGCATTATTTAAACAACTTAAGGGCAAATAAGGCCTTATTCAATACTCCGGCAGCATGCGGCCGGAGTATTTTTATGTTGTGCGCCTTGCGGCGCACGTTTCTAATGGGTGAGAGTCCCTAATCCGCCCT
>JBJEND010000166.1:0-9309 GCA_051880015.1 Butyrivibrio sp.
TGAAGTTCTTATTACTGGTATTTTTCTCTGTTTTGATTGATTCAATCAACTCATTGGTGAATACTTCAGAGGTAACGTACATAACCTTTAAAGAAGGATTCTGTTGAAGTATAAAGTTACCTATTGACTGCATAAGATGAGTCTTACCAAGTCCTACACCGCCGTATATAAAAAGAGGATTATATATCTCTCCCGGAGATTCAGCAACGGCCAGAGAAGCAGCATGTGCAATATTGTTATTTTCTCCTACTACAAAGGTATCAAAGGTATACTTTGGGTTAATTCCGGTAGAAGTGTAATCTATTTCCTTATTAAAAGAAGTTTTATTATCTGTATTGGAAGCCGCATTAAATGAAGAAATATCATCAGCTGAAATAAAACGGATGTCTATTTCATGGTCCATTATTTCAGAAACAGTTACCTTAAAAGGTGTTATGTATTTCTTCTCAATATAATTAAGACCTCTCTGCTCACCGGGGACAACAATAGTGAGAATATCATTATTGAGAGAATAAGGTTTAAGAGGAAGAATCCATGTCTTAAATGAGACGTCCGTCATTTCAAATTCTGTCTTCATAACCTGTAAAATTGTGTCCCATTTGTTCTTAATATCCTCAAACATTAAATCATACTCCAAATCTAAATATAATAATCCATTAAACCACTTATCTATTTTAACTTATTTTAAGCAATATTTCAATCTTAAATAATTAATGTATTGTTGATAATGAGAAGATAAATAAAATGGGACATTAAGGGGTTTTTAAACACTTTTTAACGAAGTTTTCCACAAGTTTTCCACAAATTGTTGATAACATTATGTAAACAAAATTTTTTACTTGACTTTACAACACAATTTGAATAGAATTAAAATGATGTTCTGTTATATAGGGACATACTGTAATTTTATAAGGAGGTGTAAGAGTTATGAAGATGACATTCCAGCCAAAGAAGAGATCAAGATCTAAAGTTCATGGTTTCAGAAAGAGAATGAGCACTGCAGGCGGAAGAAAGGTTCTTGCTGCAAGAAGAGCAAAAGGAAGAAAAGTATTGTCAGCTTAGGCCGCAGATAGTGTGGCCTTTTTGTTTCACATGGTAAATATTGTGTGACACAAAGAAAGAAGGGTACATGAACGGATATGAATCTTTGAAAAACTACGCAAATTTTCAAAATGTTTATAAAAATGGGCGTTCTTATGCCAATAAGTATCTGGTTATGTATATTTTAGAGAATCGAACGGATATTAACCGAATAGGAATATCTGTGAGTAAGAAGGTCGGGAATAGTATTGTCCGACACCGGTTGACGCGGATTATCCGCGAAAGCGTCCGGTTGAACTGTGAAAATATTTGCAAGGGTTATGATATTGTAATAATTGCCCGTGTAAATCTTAAGGGAAAGAAGTTTCAGGATGCTGAAAGTGCATTTCTGCATCTGGCTAAGCTTCACGGTATAAGATTATGAAAAAAATTTTTATTGGAATGATTAAATTTTATCGCAGATATTTGTCACCGCTGAAAAAACACGCAACTTGTATCTATACGCCCACATGTTCCCAGTATGCCATTGAGGCAATAGAAAAATACGGAGCATTTAAGGGTGGATTTATGGCTTTATGGAGAATATTAAGGTGTAATCCTTTTGCAAAAGGAGGATATGATCCTGTTCCATAAAGAAATTCGACAGTCCTATAAGGGATTTTTAAGGAGTAAAGTATGATATTATTATCTACAGAAACAGGATTCCTTAAACCCATCGCATGGTTACTTGGTAAAATAATTGACCTTTTATTTAACCTTGTAAGTGCGATTCCGGTAAGCAGTCTTCCGGTTCTGGGAATATGTGTAATTCTGTTTACTATTGTTGTAAGACTTATCTTACTCCCTATGACAATTAAACAGCAGAAATTCTCCAAATTGTCTAATATGATGAATCCTGAAATTCAGGCAATTCAGGCAAAATATAGGGATAAGAAAGACAATGCTTCAATTCTTAAGATGAATGAGGAGACTAAAGCAGTATACGAGAAGTACGGAACTTCTCCTACAGGCGGATGTCTTACAATGATCATTCAGCTTCCAATCATGTTTGCATTGTACAGAGTTATTTACAAAATACCCGGATATGTAAGCAAAATAAAAGGTTTATTCCTTGCAAACGGAGCGGGTATTGCTGAAAAAGTTATGGAAATAGAAGGATTTGCTGAGACAATGCAGGAGGCAGGCCTTATTTCCAAGGTTAGTGAAGTAAGCACAACCAATAAACTTATCGATGTTATGTACAACTTCTCACATTCTGAATGGAGTACCTTAATGGATTCATTTGAAGGTATTTCAGAGCAGATTGGAGGAGCAGTTGACCAGTTAATAAGTTATACAAATTTCTTTGGAATCAGTTTAACACAGAATCCGGGATGGAGATTTACGGTTGACGGACATTTTAACTGGGCACTTCTGATACCTGTTTTAGCAGGTGTTACCCAGTGGTTAAGTGCCAAACTTATGGAATCCCATAATAAAGTTAATAATGACAACGGTGAAAACCCAATGGGTAATTCCATGAAGATTATGAACATGATTATGCCTATTATGTCAGCTATTTTCTGTGTAACTTTCCCATCATGTGTGGGTATTTACTGGATTACCAGTTCTGTAGTACAGATTATTCAGCAGTTAATTATTAACAGACATATGGACAAGATTGATGTTGAAGCAATGGTACAGAAGAACATTGACAAAGCCAATGAAAAAAGGGCCAAAAAAGGACTTCCTCCTAAGAAAATCGTAAACAGCGCATCAAGCTATGTTGAACAGGTTAAGAAGGCTGAAGAAAGGGAGGCCAGAAAAGACCAGCGCGATGCCGAAATAAAGAAGTCAACGGAATATTATAATTCCTCAAGCGGTCCTAAACCGGGAAGCCTTGCTGCTAAGGCAAATATGGTTAAGATGTATAACGAAAAAAACAGTAAAAAGAATGGTAAATAAGAGGGATGTCTTATGGAAAAAATAGAAGTTACCGGTAAAACGGTGGATGAAGCATTGACAAATGCACTGATACAGCTTGAAACTACAAGTGATAAAGTAGAATATGAAGTTGTTGAAAAAGGTTCTTCAGGCATTCTTGGTTTTATTAACAGCAAGCCTGCCAAAATTCTTGTATGGAAAAAGGCAACGATGGAAGACAGTATAAATAACTTCTTAAATGATGTCTTTAGTGCAATGGATTTAAAGGTTACTGTTGAGATGACAGTTGATGAAGAAGAAGAGACAATCAATATTAATCTTGTGGGAGATGATATGGGAGTTCTCATTGGTAAAAGAGGACAGACCCTTGATTCTCTTCAGTATCTTGTAAGCCTTGTAGCCAATAAGGAAAGTGAAAAATATTACAGGGTTAAACTTGATACAGAGAATTACAGGGACAGAAGAAAAGCTACTCTGGAATCTCTTGCAAAGAATATTGCGTATAAGGTTAAGAGAACAAGAAGACCTGTTTCTCTTGAGCCTATGAATCCCTATGAAAGAAGAATTATTCACTCAGCTCTTCAGAACGACAAATATGTATGTACTAAGAGTGAAGGTGAAGAGCCTTTCAGACATGTGGTTATCTTTTTGAAAAAGTAATATAAAATGCTCCTCCTGAAATTGCAATGGAGGGGCATTTTTAAAAGGAAGTGAAATCGTGGAAGAAACAATAGCAGCCATTGCAACCGGAATGTCCAATTCAGGAATAGGTATTATTAGAATAAGCGGGGAAAAAGCCCTTGAAGTTGCAGATAGAATTTTTGTATCCAAAAAAGGCTCAAAGAAATTAAAAGACGCGGACTCCCATACTGTACATTACGGAAATATTATATCAGATAATGAAATAATTGATGAGGTTCTTACAATAGTTATGAAGGCACCCAATACCTATACAAGGGAAGATGTGGTGGAGATTGACTGTCACGGCGGCGTTTATGTAATGAGAAAAATTCTTAACGCTGTTTTTAAAGCAGGAGCCCGTCCTGCCGAACCGGGAGAATTTACCAAAAGAGCTTTTCTTAACGGAAGAATAGATTTATCCCAGGCAGAGGCTGTAATTGATATTATTAATTCTAAAAATCAGTATGCGTTGAGAAATTCCATTAAGCAGTTAAACGGAAAACTTTCAGAAAAAATAGCACAAATAAGGTCTGAATTATTAGAAAAAATAGCTTATATTGAAGCTGCTTTAGACGACCCTGAACATATTTCTTTGGAAAATTATGGGGATAAATTGTTGATAACTGTGGAAAACTCTGTGAATAATGTGGAAAACATGTTGAAAACCGTGGAAAACGGAAAGTTATTCACACAAGGAGTCAAAACTGTAATTATTGGCAAGCCTAATGCAGGCAAATCCAGCCTTCTTAATCTTCTTACCGGAAGGGAACGGGCAATTGTAACGGATATTGCAGGAACTACAAGAGACACGCTGGAGGAACAGATTAATCTGGATGGTATTACCCTTAATCTTATAGACACGGCAGGAATAAGAAAAACAGAAGACATAGTTGAAGAAATAGGAGTTAAAAAAGCCAAAAACATAGCTAAAGAAGCTGACCTGATTTTGTATGTGGCAGATTCTTCAACAGAACTGGATGATAACGATTACGACATTTTAGAACTGATAAAAAATTATAAATCAGTTATTCTTTTAAATAAAACAGATTTACAACCTGTCACAACCATAGAGGATATTAGTAAAATTACGGATATCAAAATAATTCCCATATCCGTTAAAGATATGACAGGATTAGAAGATTTATCTTCATATATAGTAGAACTTTTCATTAACAAAGAAATAGATTATAATGATGAAGTGTATATTTCTAATGAAAGAGATAAGGCAAGTCTTATTAATGCCCTGGAAAGCTTAAGACTTGTTATACAGAGTATTAATGATGGTATGCCGGAGGATTTTTATACCATAGATTTGATGAATGCCTATACTGAGCTGGGAAAGGTTATAGGTGAAGCCGTAGAGGATGATTTGGTTAATGAAATTTTCGGAAAATTCTGTATGGGTAAATAGAGGAGGAAGGGATAACAAATGAATGTAAAGGAAGAATATGATGTCGCCGTGGTAGGTGCAGGGCACGCCGGATGTGAAGCAGCCCTTGCCTGTGCCAGACTCGGACTGTCAACAATTATGTTTACCGTAAGTGTAGAGAGTATTGCCATGATGCCATGTAATCCCAATATCGGAGGCAGCTCTAAAGGTCATCTGGTAAGAGAAATTGATGCTCTCGGCGGAGAAATGGGAAAAAATATTGACCGCACATTTATTCAGTCCAAAATGCTTAACCGGTCCAAAGGCCCGGCAGTGCATTCTCTTCGCGCCCAGGCAGATAAAGCATTATACAGTCAGTCCATGAGAAATGTGCTGGAGAATACGGATAACCTTACTATTCGTCAGGCTGAGGTGGCAGAGCTAATGGCAGAAGAGGGAGTTATAAAGGGAGTGAAGACCTTTTCCGGAGCAGAGTATTTTACCAAGGCGGTAGTTCTTTGTACCGGAACATATCTGAAAGCAAGATGTATTTATGGAGATGTAAGTTATAATACCGGACCCAACGGACTTCTTCCTGCCAATTATCTTTCAGAATCAATGAAAAAACTGGGAATTGAACTAGTTAGGTTTAAGACCGGAACACCTGCCAGAGTTGACGGAAGAAGTATTGATTTTTCCAAAATGGAAGAGCAGTTCGGAGATGAAAGAATTGTTCCCTTTTCTTTTTCCACTGACCCTGACAGCATCCAGAAGGAACAGGTATCCTGCTGGCTTACATATACTAATGAAGATACCCATAAAATAATCAGGGATAATATTGACCGTTCACCTTTATATTCAGGGGTAATCCATGGTACAGGCCCCAGATACTGTCCTTCTATTGAGGATAAGGTAATGCGTTTTGCAGACAAGGACAGACACCAGGTATTTATTGAGCCGGAAGGTCTGTATACTCATGAATGGTATCTTGGAGGAATGTCAAGTTCACTTCCCGAAGATGTCCAGTATGCAATGTATAGAACTGTTCCGGGACTTGAGAATGTGAAAATTGTCCGTAATGCCTATGCCATAGAATATGACTGCATTAATCCGATTCAATTAAAGCCATCTCTTGAATTTAAGAATATATCAGGATTATTTTCAGGAGGACAGCTTAACGGCAGTTCAGGATATGAGGAAGCGGCGGCTCAAGGCTTGATTGCGGGAGTTAATGCTGCCATGAAAATTCTGGGTAAGGAGCCACTTATTCTTGACCGTTCGGAAGCATATATAGGGGTGTTGATTGATGACCTGGTTACTAAGGAAAATAAAGAGCCTTACAGAATGATGACCAGCAGGGCAGAGTACAGACTGCTTTTACGCCAGGATAATGCAGATATACGTCTGGCAAAGCACGGGTATGAAGTCGGACTGCTTTCAAAAGCACGTTATGAAGATGTTTTGGATAAAATACGCAGAATTGATGAGGAAATAGAGAGATTAAAGCATGTTACTATAGGAGGAACAGAAGCTGTTAATAAATTTCTTGTAAACTGTAACAGTACTCCTCTTAATAACGGCATAAGTTTAGCAGAGTTAATCAGAAGACCGGAGCTGAATTATGAAATGCTGGAAATACTTGATCCGGACAGACCGGATTTGAGATATGATATCAGGGAACAGGTTAATATTAATATTAAATATGAAGGATATATTTCCAGGGAATTGAAACAGGTGGAACATTTTAAAAAATTGGAGGGTAAGTTAATACCTGAAGATATTGATTTTGATGAAATAGGAAGTTTGAGACTTGAAGCCAAACAGAAATTGAAAAGTTATGCTCCAAGATCAATAGGCCAGGCATCCAGAATTTCCGGAGTTTCCCCCGCGGATATTTCAGTTTTGCTGGTATATATGGAACAGCATCGGAGGTAGTATGGATAATTTTCTTAAAGAAAATCTCATTTGTCTGGGTGAAAATCCTACAGAGAAACGTATTGACAGACTTAACAGATTTTATGAGCTGCTTATTGAAAAAAATAAGGTAATGAACCTTACGGCTATTACTGAATATAAAGATGTTGTAATTAAACATTTTATAGATAGTCTTGCAGTAGAGCACGCCCATTCTCTTTCAGATTGTAAGTCTGTAATAGATGTAGGAACCGGAGCCGGTTTTCCCGGTATGGTTCTTAAGATTTTTAACGAAGATACAGAGTATACTCTGTTAGATTCTCTTAATAAAAGAATTAATTTCCTTAAGGAAGTTAAAGAGGAATTACATTTAGAAAAATTATCCCTATTGCACGGAAGAGCTGAAGATTATGCACGAATGCCGGAATACAGAGAACAGTTTGATGCCTGTGTATCAAGAGCAGTAGCTAATTTAGCAACTTTGGCAGAATACTGTCTTCCCTTTGTTAAAAAAGATGGATACTTTATTGCATACAAGGCAGGGGACTGTAAGGATGAAGTTGAGGAGTCTAAAAAGGCAATATTTCTGTTAGGCGGAAAAATTGAAAATGTAGTCTTATATGACATTCCTAATTCTGATATTACAAGAGCATTTGTCGTTATTAGAAAAATTTCCAATATTTCGCAGAAATATCCAAGAAAGGCCGGACTGCCTTCAAAGGAGCCATTGAAATAATTTATGAGGTATTTATTATGTTATCATCTGATGAAAAAGAATCAGTTAAAAGAATATATACATATTTATTATCTATAAGAGAAAAATTTAAGACAGAATTGAACTGTGTTGAGAATGATATCTCCAGAATAAAAATTTTGATTAATAATGCTGAAAATGATAAAGATACTGTTAAGTCAACCTTAGATAACACATATATGATATTATCCTCCTCACAGGTAGCAAAATCTGATGAATTTGCAGAGATTGACTCACTAGAGAACCTTATTGAATGTAAGAAGAAAGATTTGGATAATCTAAATAACAGCAGGAAGAATATTTTAAAAAATATTTCTGAATTAGAAGAAGTAATTTCCTGCGTATACAAATTAGCAGAATAATGCATAACAGGAGTTAGTTTCACGGGAATGTTTCACGTGAAACTTTTTCTGTAAATAAATATGATGTTTCACGTGAAACATTTTAAAAAACTAAATATAATATGGAATTTATGTGTCCAAAGTGTTATAATGGTATAACATGATAATAATTGGAGGAAGAGATATTATATATGAGCAGAATTATTGCAATAGCTAATCAGAAAGGCGGAGTAGGTAAAACTACCACATCTATTAATCTTTCTGCCTGCCTTGCAGAACAGGGACAGAAAGTATTAGTAGTTGATGTTGACCCACAGGGTAATACCACCAGCGGATTTGGCATAGATAAAAACAATGTAGAAAATACAATATATGAATTAATTCTTGGAGAATGCACCGTAGAAGAATGTATAATCAGAAATGTTCTGGATAATCTTGATATAATGCCATCCAATGTAAATCTTGCCGGGGCAGAGATAGATTTAATCGGTGTAGATGAAAGAGAATATATATTACAGAAAGAACTTAATAAAGTCAAAGATAATTATGATTTTATTATAGTGGATTGTCCTCCGTCATTATCAATGCTTACAGTTAATGCAATGACTGCCGCCAATACAGTATTGGTTCCTATTCAGTGTGAATACTATGCCTTGGAAGGATTGTCACAGCTTATACATACAATCAATCTTGTTAAGAAAAGACTCAATCCGGATTTAGAGATGGAAGGTGTTGTATTTACTATGTATGATGCCAGAACTAATCTTTCCCTTCAAGTTGTGGAAAATGTTAAAGAAAATCTTAAGCAGACAATATATAAGACTATTATACCAAGAAATATCAGACTTGCAGAGGCACCCAGCCACGGTATACCCATTAATTTATATGACCCAAAATCTGCGGGGGCAGAAAGCTACAGATTATTAGCAGAAGAAGTTATACATAGAGGTGATGAATCATGGCAGTAAAAAAAGGATTAGGTAAAGGATTGGGAAGTCTTATCCCGGATTCAGATATAAAAGAAGAACCAAAGACCAAAATTATTAAAGAGCCGGCAGAGGTTATGCTTAAAATTAATGATGTGGAGCCTAACAGGGAGCAGCCACGTCAGAATTTTGACGAGGATGCGTTATTAGAATTGGCCGAATCCATTAAGAGATATGGTATAATAGAGCCGCTTCTGGTTAAAAAGGAAGAAAATTATTATAAAATTGTTGCCGGAGAGCGCAGATGGAGAGCTGCAAAGCTTGCCGGTTTAAAAGAAGTGCCTGTTGTCATTAAGGATT
>JBJEND010000167.1:0-1938 GCA_051880015.1 Butyrivibrio sp.
CAATAAATTAAGAGCCAACAACGGTGAAGAGATTACTCTTAAAGAGGTTATGATAGAGGGACTTCTGTCTATCCAGGCAGGAGAGAATCCCCGTGTTATTGAAGAGAAACTTAAATCATTCCTTGCACCTTCCGAGCGTAATAAATACAGCGAGGGTGCCGAAGGCGGAGGTGAGGATTTGAATGGCTAGAAAAAAGGGTGAGGATACACCTGTAAGAACAGATGCGTGGATGAATACATTCTCCGATTTAATGAATCTTCTTCTGTGCTTTTTTGTATTACTTTTTTCAATGTCAACAGTTGATGCCGAGAAGTGGCAGGAAGTTGTGGCCTCATTTTCCTCCAGCTATAATGTTCTGGACGGTGGCTCCAGCGGAATAGATGACGGTATGCTCATTGCTACCGGTGCCAGTCAGCTCACAGAGTTAAGTGAATATTATACCAGTATGGGGCTCAATAACGAAGGCGAAGAAGATGATGAACTGGAAAGTGCGCTTTCCAAGCTGGAACAGGCAGAGATAGAAGAGTCTGAACAGATGGGTGAGATTATTGAGGGAATGCTGGATAAGAGCGGCATTTCTGATGCTGTGGAAGTTAAGGTAACCCAGCATTATGTATGCCTTAACATGAAGGGTGCACTTCTTTTTAAATCTGCATCGGCGGATTTAACAGTTGAGGCCATGGATATTCTGGACCATGTAAGCACTGTCCTTAAGCTTTATGAGAAGAATATGATTGAAATAGAAGGACATACGGATAATGTACCAATTGTCCATGAATTATATACTACCAATGATGTCCTTTCGGATTACAGGGCATTATCAGTGTTCAACTACCTTGTAAATGAAAAGGGTGTTGATGCTTCCAATCTTAAGCATTCCGGCAGAGGCGAATACGACCCTGTTGCATCCAATGATACAGCGGAAGGACGTGCCCAGAACAGAAGAGTTGAGATTAAAATATATAACAGCTACAGCAGTTTTGACTGATTAATGAGGTGATTACTATGAAAAAAGGTCTGATTAACGCAATAATTCTTGCCCTGGTACTTATTAATCTTATTTTAACCATTGTTATGGTATTTGTATTTGTGCCTGCCATTAATAAGACATCCAATCTGGTGAATAAGATTTGTACCATTGTAGATTTGAATGCAGGTGATGATTCCAAAGAGCATGAAGTTGACATTACAAAGCTGTCCAATGTTACGGTTCTGTTTGGCAGTGATACTGAAAATACCGTAAGCCTGGCCATGGATACGGACGGAAAGACCCACTATATCAAAGTAGGTCTGGTTATCAGCCTTGATACAACCCATCCGGACTATAAGGAAAAAGCTCCTGCTATTGAGTCATCCATGGGCTTAATTGCCAGTAACACAATAGATGTTGTAAGAAGCTATAAGGCATCAGAAGTGGATAAAACCAAAATGGAACAGGAGGTTCTTAAGAAATTACAGAATCTGTTTGGTTCAGAATTCATATATTCCGTATCTTTCAATCAGTTTACGGTACAATAGTTTTTCAGATTATGAAATTGAAAGAAGGTGAGAGAAGATGGGTGAGGTACTTTCCCAGAATGAGATAGACAATTTGCTAAAAGCCCTTAGCAGCGGTGAGCTTGACGTGGATGAAATTAAAAACACCGAAGAGAAAACCGTTAAAAATTACGATTTTGCAAGACCTGCAAAATTTTCCAAAGAACATCTTCGAACACTTGAGATAATATTTGAACATTACGGACGTCTCTTGTCAACGAATCTCCCGGCATATTTAAGAAGACCGGTGCAGGTAGAGGTTATGACCTCGGAGGCTGTTATGTATTCGGAATTTTCCAATGCCCTGTCCAATCCGGTGTTACTTGGGGTAATTAATTTTGAGCCTCTTGAAGGTAACATTGTTCTGGAACTTGCTTCCAATATAGGATTTACCATAATTG
>JBJEND010000168.1:0-1923 GCA_051880015.1 Butyrivibrio sp.
GAAAAGCTTCAGAGAATGCTATATTAACCTCCAGGGTTATTGACCGTCCTATGAGACCTCTTTTCCCAAAGGATTACAGAAATGATGTTACCCTCAATAACCTTGTTATGTCAGTTGACCCTGAATGCAGTCCGGAACTTACGGCTATGTTAGGTTCTGCCATTGCAGTGGCAGTTTCTGATATACCTTTTGACGGACCCTGTGCAACTACCCAGATGGGTCTGATTAACGGAGAGCTTATCGTTAATCCTAACGGTGCCCAGACAGCAGTTTCTGATTTGAAGCTTACGGTGGCATCTACCAGAGAAAAGGTTATTATGATTGAAGCCGGTGCCAACGAAGTTCCTGAAGATAAAATGATTGAGGCTATTTATAAGGCTCATGAGGTTAATCAGCAGATTATTGAATTTATTGACAGAATAGTAGCAGAATGCGGTAAAGCAAAGCATGAATATACAAGCTGTGCCGTTCCGGAGGAATTATTCGCAGCAATTAAAGAAATTGTACCTCCCGAAGCTATGGAAGAGGCAGTATTTACTGATGAGAAGCAGGTAAGGGAAGAGAATATCCGACAGATTACCGCCAAGCTTGAGGAGGCTTTTGCCGGAAATGAGGAATGGCTTGCAGTTCTGCCTGATGTAATTTACCAGTACCAGAAGAAGACAGTCAGAAAGATGATTCTTAAAGATCACAAGAGACCTGACGGACGTGCCATCACACAGATTCGTCCTCTTGCTGCTGAGGTGGATATCATTCCCCGTGTTCACGGTTCTGCAATGTTTACCCGCGGACAGACACAGATATGCAACGTATGTACCCTTGCTCCTTTATCCGATGCCCAGAAGATTGACGGATTGAATGAGCAGGAAACTTCCAAGAGATATATGCATCATTATAATTTCCCTGCCTACTCCGTAGGAGAAACCAAGGTTTCAAGAGGTCCGGGACGTAGGGAAATAGGACATGGTGCATTGGCAGAAAGAGCACTTATACCTGTTCTTCCTTCAGAGGAAGAGTTCCCATATGCCATCAGAACGGTATCCGAGACATTTGAATCCAACGGTTCAACATCAATGGCTTCAACCTGTGCTTCATGTATGTCTCTTATGGCAGCAGGTGTTCCTATTAAGAAAATGGTTGCCGGTATTTCCTGCGGACTTGTTACAGGAGATACGGATGATGACTATGTTCTTTTAACAGATATACAGGGACTTGAAGATTTCTTCGGAGATATGGATTTCAAAGTTACAGGAACAGACGCCGGTATTACCGCAATCCAGATGGATATTAAGATTCATGGACTTACAAGACCTATTGTTGAAGGTGCCATTGCAAGATGCCGTGAAGCCAGAATGTATATTATGGAAAACTGCATGAAACCGGCTATCTCAGAGCCACGTCCGGAAGTAGGACCCTATGCTCCGAAGATTATCCAGATACAGATTGATCCTGCTAAAATCGGTGACGTTGTGGGACAGAGAGGTAAGACAATCAATTCCATTATCGATGAAACAGGCGTTAAGATTGATATTACGGATGACGGTGCAGTTTCAGTATGCGGAACGGATAAGGCTGCAATGGATAAAGCAGTTAAATATATTCAGACTATTGTAACAGATTATGAAGAAGGTCTTGTTCTTGAAGGTAAGGTTACAAGCATTAAAGAATTCGGTGCATTTATTGAATTTGCTCCGGGCAAGGAAGGCATGGTTCATATTTCCAAGATTTGCAAAGAACGTATAGACCATGTAGAGGATGTATTAACCCTGGGAGATACAGTTAAATGTGTTTGCCTTGGCAAGGATAAGATGGGAAGATTCAGCTTCAGCATTAAAGATGTGAAATAATACTATAAATAATTCGGAGGTATATATGTCAGGACATTCAAAATTTGCCAATATTAAGCATAAAAAAGAGAAGAAT
>JBJEND010000169.1:0-9056 GCA_051880015.1 Butyrivibrio sp.
ACATCCCTTGACCTTAGCGGAAGAACAGTTACCAATCTTGATGAGTTTATCAGTCAGATTGAAAAACTTACTTCACTTACCTATATAGATATGTGTGATTGCGGACTGACCAATGAGCAGATGGAAGTCCTTATGGAACGTTTTCCCAATATTAAGTTTGTCTGGAAGGTAACTCTTGGTCTCTGGACTATCCGGACGGATTGCGTTGCATTTTCCACATTGAAGGATGGAACAATAACCTACAGACTGACCAACGATGATGTTAAGGTACTTAAATATTGTACTGATATGGTAGCACTTGACCTTGGACATAATAAAGTTACGGATTTGTCCTTTTTACAGTATATGCCTGAATTAAGGGTGTTAATTCTGGTTGATAACAGAGTGGGTGATACCGCAGAACATTATATTAGTGACTTATCCATGTTAAGGTACTGTCCAAAGCTTATGTATCTGGAATTCTTTGTAGGTGATGTTAGTGATATAAGTGTTTTAGGGGAACTTAAAGAGATGGTGGATCTTAACATAAGCTATAATCCGATTTCGGATGTCACCCCTCTTCTTAATTTCCCGAAGCTTGAAAGACTGTATCTTGAACACACTAATCTGACAGAAGAGGATTATGCCCTGTTAAAGGAAACATATCCTGATGCTTATATAGTATATTACGGCGAGGGTTCGGTTGACCAGGGCTGGAGAACACACGAAAGATATTATGCCATGATTGATATGTTCCGTAATAATTATGTGCATGATTTGTTTAAATACGAAGGACAGTAGGATGAAGAAAATAATTGGATTGTGCATAGGCGTTTTTATAGGATTAATGTTTGTCAGTAAGGTCTATGCCGCAAGGGAATCAAATATTCCGTTTGAGCTGATTTCCTCAGACGGGCAGCCCACAGCACTTTTGCTGGATAAAGAACGAAGGACGTATAATGTTTTTCCGGCAGGTACTACCCCTACAATCAAAAGCAGTAATAAAATATATGGAATATATTTTGAATGGAATGAAATACCGGATCCATATCTGATTACCTACAATGACAATACAGTTACCGGCGGACAGAATGGTTTTTTACATGAATTTGCAGATATAACCGATGGTGCGTATGAGGTTAATCTGACATTTCAATCCGAGGTGAGTCTGTCCAATGTTTATGCCTTTGATGACGGAGAACTCCCCAAAGAGATACAGAAATGGCAGCCGTCATGTGAAAAGGCAGACATGCTTTTTGTCAGTACCCATGCAGATGATGAAATACTTTTTCTGGGCGGAGCCCTGGCAGAGTATGCAGGAGAACGTCAGCTTGATGTACAGGTTTTGTATTTTTTTGACTACACAATTACCTGGCATGAAAGAGAGCATGAGAGACTGGACGGACTTTGGATGGCAGGGGTGACTCATTATCCTGACAGCGGAACTTATCAGGAAGCATCTGTGGGAAACATGGATGACTGTAAGAGAATATATGGTTACGAAGAATCCCTTGGCTTTATGGTTGAGAAAATAAGAAAATACAAACCAAAGGTATGTGTTACTCAGGATGTCAACGGAGAATATGGACATCCCCACCATCTTTTTGTGGTAAATCTTGTGCAGAATGCTGTTTTAATCAGCCAGGATGAAGAACAATACCCGGATTCTGCTGATTTGTACGGAGTACATGATGTTTCAAAAACATATTTACATCTGTATCCCGAGAACAAAATTACACTTAATACAAGAGAACCTCTTACCAATTTTCAGGGAAAAACCGCATTGGAGGTGGCTAAAGAAGCTTATCTTATGCATGTGACCCAGCAGGAATTCTGGTTTTATGTATCTGATGAAAACAAGTACAGCATTGCAGAATTTGGACTATACAGAACAACGGTGGGGAAAGATTCCGAAAATGATATGATGGAGCATCTTCTTTCATACAGGGAAGAAGCAGAAAAGGAGCAGGAAACAGAGAGTATTACGGAAGCAGAGACTTCTACACAAGCTCCTGCGGAAAGCATATCCGAAATCAATGTACAGACAGAGGAAGATACGAAAACCGATAACAACGATAATAATCCCGGTAAGAAATGGATTATATATGTTTCTCTGGGTATTGTAATCATGGGAGTGGTAACTGTGGTTGCCATTACATTTAAGAAAAAATAGATTTTCCATGGGAGGTATACTATGGATTTATTTGAATATATGCGTGAAAGTAATACCCGGAAGGAGGCACCGCTGGCTTCCAGAATGAGACCTTCCACTTTGGAGGAGGTGGTGGGACAGCAGCACATAATAGGTAAAGATAAATTGCTTTACCGTGCCATTAAGGCGGACAAGCTGCAGTCCATTATTTTCTATGGCCCTCCGGGAACCGGTAAAACCACTCTTGCAAAGGTTATTGCTAATACCACCAGTGCTGCTTTTTGTCAGCTTAATGCCACTGTAGCAGGTAAGAAGGATATGGAAGAGGTGGTGGATAAGGCCAAAGAGCGAATGGCATCCCAGGGACAGAAAACCATCCTTTTTGTGGATGAGATACACCGTTTTAATAAGGGACAGCAGGATTATCTTCTTCCCTTTGTGGAAGACGGTACAGTGGTGTTAATCGGGGCCACAACGGAAAATCCTTATTTTGAAGTGAATAATGCTTTGATTTCCCGTTCCATTGTTTTTCAGCTTAAGCCCCTTTCCAAGGATGATATTCTTATGCTTATACATAAAGCCGTATATGATAATGATAAGGGAATGGGAAGCTATAACGCCGTGATTGATGAGGATGCGGCAGAATTTCTGGCAGATATGGCCAATGGGGATGCCAGACAGGCGCTTAATGCAGTAGAGCTGGGAATTATGTCCACGCAGATAAGCGCTGACGGGATTATTCATATTACCCTGGAGGTGGCAGCAGAATGTATACAGAAACGTGTCCTGAAATACGATAAAACCGGTGACAACCACTATGATACAATTTCTGCATTTATTAAGAGTATGAGAGGGTCAGACCCGGATGCAGCCCTCTATTATCTGGCAAGAATGCTTTATGCAGGGGAGGACCCCAAATTTATTGCCAGAAGAATTATGATTTGTGCCAGTGAAGATGTGGGCAATGCGGACCCCAATGCCATAAATGTAGCCGTTTCGGCTTCACTTGCAGTGGAGAGAGTGGGAATGCCTGAAGCACAGATAATTCTCGCCCAAGCCTGTACTTATGTGGCTACTGCTCCCAAGAGCAATGCCGCAGTGAGAGGAATAGAAGAAGCTATGAATTATGTGGCAGAACATACTACGGATTCAGTTCCGGCACATCTTAAGGATGCCCATTACAGTTCTGCTTCCAAATTAGGCAACGGCCTTGATTATAAATATGCACATCTGTTTCCGAATCACTATGTAAAACAACAGTATCTTCCCGATTCTGTTATGGGAGAGCAGTTCTACCATTCTTCCCATATGGGTTATGAAAAAGTAATAGACAGTCATCTGGACATGATATATAAAGAGGCAGAAAAAAGGTAAAGGGTTATTGCGGATTATCATTTGTTTGTGTATAATTAAAGCATATCAGGTGAGGGTGAACGGATGAAGGAACAGATTAACAGATTTGCCAGAGGGGTATTTGAATATAATCCGCCTGTTTTAGAGGCTTCGGAAAGCACAGTGTATGCCGTTGTGGACCGCAACAGGAAATTCAACGGTATGCTTAATATCTTTGAGCAGGAAGGTAAGCAGCTTAAGGGTGTTATATATTCCGATAATGACAAGGTTATATTGAATGACAGTACCTTTTTGGGAAACAGGGTAACAATCAGATATTCGGTTAATTGCAAGGGTGCTCTCAATGGCGATGTTATTGAGGGTGCTTTTCATATAGTGAGCAATGGCGGAGAGAAGGATATTCCGTTTTCTTTTCGTGTAGAGGCAGGCTCATATGACAGCTCTGCAGGCACGGTGAGAAATCTGTTCCATTTTGCCAATCTGGCACAGAAGAACCCGGAGGAAGCCATTACTTTAATGGAGGAGGATGACTTTAAGGATGTGTATCTGGGAGATGATATGCATCTTAGATGTATATATGAGGGAATTATGAAGGGGAAGGATTCAAGGAATAATCTTGAAGAATTCCTTATTGCCATACACAAAAAGACCCGGATTAATATAAGTATTCCCATTAATAACAGAGTGTTTGAGGCAACGGGAGAGAATTTTAAGGACACGGTGCTTATAGAAAGGGATACCTGGGGATATTCCAATGTGCTGGTATCCTGTGACAGCCCCTTTGTCCGCCTTGAGAGAAGAGAGATTGCATCAGACTCCTTTGCGGGTAATAAATACGAATTTTCATATATTGTAGAATATGACAAGCTTCATCAGGGCAGAAACTGTGCAGTCATTAATTT
Source organism: Butyrivibrio sp. (assembly GCA_051880015.1). GTDB lineage: Bacteria > Bacillota > Clostridia > Lachnospirales > Lachnospiraceae > Eshraghiella. The sequence continues at coordinate 4,387 of JBJEND010000169.1, forward strand.
TGAGACGGTAAACAGAACAGTTTCCTATACAGTTACCGTTATTAAAGGCCAGTCTTCCCAGGAATCCAAAAACCGCAGAATGGAGCAGAAGCTTAACTGTGATCTCATGGCATTATACATAAAATTCCGCGCCCATCTTCTTAATTTATCAGAGTGGATAAGAGAGACCAAAATAGTTCTTGAGGCAGTACGTGCCATTAACGACGATAATCCCTTCTACCGCCTTGCACTTGCCCAGATATATATTGTGGAGAAGAAGGACACCGAGGCCAAATGGCTCATAGAGAATGTTAAGGACGAAATAGATTCGGATAATGTCAGCAGTTATCCCTTATACTGTTATTATATATATGTAAATACCCTTTACAATAAGGACCGGCTGTATTCCCAGAAGGCTTCGGCCATAGTTAAGGAGTGCTATGTGCAGAATGAGGATTACAGAATTCTGTGGACTCTTTTGTTCATGGATGAAGAATTTGAACAGAACCCCAGTCTTAAGCTTATACGAATTAAAGAACAGTTTAACAGGGGCTGTAGCAGTCCGGCACTGTATATTGAGGCATGCAATATATTGAATGAGCATCCGGTGCTTTTAAGGGTGCTTAACAGTTTTGAGATAAATGTACTTTATTTTGGAATTAAATACGGCATGGCAGGACGCAAGTTATGCCGTCATGCGGCAGAACTGGTTATGAGCGCCCGTACAGGCTCTGTAAGATTTGTCAGGCTTATGATGTCAATGTATGACTGCTATAAGGATACGGATATACTTGAGGGACTGTGTAAGCTCCTCATCCGTAACCACTGTATAGGTAATAAATACCTGCCCTATTATGAACTGGGTATAAGGAACGAATTGAAAATAACCCAGCTTTTTGAGGCATATATTGAGTCGGGAGACTTAAAGAATATGGCCCCCCTCCCTAAAATGGTGCTTATGTATTTCGGATATAATAACAGCCTGGATTATCAGAGAAAGGCATATCTTTATGCCAACATTATTCATAATAAAGTGGATAATCCCCAGGTGTACAGAAGTTATCTGCCCCAGATAAACAGTTTTGTATCAGAGCAGCTTATGCTGGGACATGTCAATGACCAGCTTGCCATTCTCTATGAGAATATCCTGAATACAGATATGATTGATGAGGAGAATGCCGGTCCGGTATCGGAGATATTTTTTACATACAGAATAGAATGCAGTAATCCTCTTTTTCGTAAAGTTGTGGTACGTCATAAAGAAAGTAACAGCGAGAAAGAATATCCCGTTAATAACGGAGTTGCATATGTGAAGATGTATACTGATGATGCCACTGTGCTTTTTATCAGTGACCGGCTTAACCGATATAGTGTTCCGTACAGTGCCGTCAGGTTTATGGAAGATGACAGTATTATGCAGAAATGTCTGGAAGCTGATGATAATCTTATGCATCTTAAACTGCATTCCTGTGAGAAAACCATAAGGTACCAGAAGAGGGATACAGAGTCGATACAGAATATTATCAATATGGCATCCATGAGTGAAATAAGTCTATATTACAGGAGGATGCTTAATTCAGTCATAATAGATTATTATTATGACAGCTATGATGTGGATGGCTTTAACGCCTTCATGAAAAATACCGGTTATGATTTAATAGAGGAAAAAGAAATCCCCAAGCTTATTGAGATATATATTGTTCAGGGGGATTACGAAAAAGCCTTTGAACTGATTCAGGATAATTCATATATGCAGGTTATTCCAAAACGTCTTATGAAACTGTGTTCACGTCTTATTCTGTCCGGACAGCATGAGAATTCCGAACTCCTTATGAATATGTGCAGCTATGTATTCAAAAAAGGACGCTATGATGAACTTATACTGGGATATCTGGCAGACGGATATAACGGCACCACCGAAGAGATGCTTACAGTGTGGAAAAGGGCTGTAGAATTTGATATTGATACATATGAGCTGGAAGAACGCATAATTGCCCAGATGATGTTTTCCCATTCGTATTTTGAGATAATGGCGGATGTATTTGACAATTATTTCAGAAAAGGCCCTAAGGACAGAATAGTGGAGGCGTACCTGTCTTATAATTCATACCTGTATTTTGTGAAAGAGGTTAATATATCCGAAACTGTATTTACGGTTACGGAAGCTTATCTGGAGAATGAGAAAGACCTTCCGTGGATATGCAGGATGGCATTGATTAAATATTATTCAGAACTGTCATCCCTGTCAGAGTACCGTAAGAACCTGGGAACGGAAACTATTGCTGCACTGATACGCAAGGAATATGTATTTCCTTTCTTTCTTAAGCTTGCGGATAAAATTCCGTTACCCTATGAGATTACGGATAAAACCATGGTGGAATATCGTGCCAATCCCAAAAAGAGAGTGGTAATCCACTATGTATATGAGGACCGGGAACACAAGAAGAACTACATTACCGAAGATATGAAAAACGTATACGAAGGAATTTTTGTAAAACAGTTTGTTCTCTTCTACGGAGAGCGTATACAGTATTATATTACCGAGGAAGATAAAGACGGCGAGAAGACCGGTGAAAACCGCAGCATTATTAATCAGAGCATTAAGCCGGACAAATCCGAAGGACGGTATGAGGCTCTTAACGATATTATTGCCTGCCGTGATATGCACGATGGGCAGACCTTCCAGAAACTGATTCATACTTATGCTGTTACGGAGTATGTTGCAGGACAGATTTTTAAACCGCTTTGAACCGGTTGAAAGGACCAAGGATGGATACGAACAAATACTTTTGTGTTGGAATTGACCTGTGCAGTGAATTTTCTCAGGTTGCGTATTTTAATTATACAGAAAATGAACCGGTGTCAGTAGATTTTTCCGGACTGGAACAGAAATACCAGATACCTACTGTTGTCAGCAGAATCAGAGGGAAGGATGACTGGTATGCCGGGGATGAGGCCCAAAAATGTGCCAAGCTGGGTGAAGGCGTACTGGTGGACAGACTTCTGGAAAAGGCTGCTTCCAAAAACCCTGTCAGCGTGGATGACATTATGATAATGCCCATAGAACTGATTAAAATATATCTGGATTATCTTCTTCAGACGGCCAGAATGGCAGGACAGTCCGACGTTATTGATAAGGTTTGTATTACCCTTGAAGATTTTAATATTTCGGTACTTAATGTTGTTTCCAAGGCTCTTAAGGAACTGGGCCTTGCCAGGGAACATTTTGAGATAATCAGCCACAAGGAAGCATTTATATATTACACCCTTAATCAAAAGCCTGATTTGTGGAAGGGTGATGTGGTACTGTTTGATTATAATACTTTGGGGCTGCATGTGCACCGTATGTATATAGCCAACGAGAGAGGCAGCAGAATTGTTATGGTTCAGTCGGATGATTTTACTGAGGAAATACCCTTCTGCCTGTCAGAAAATACGGCATCTGTTGATTTACTGGATGCCAGAATGAAGGATGCGGCTGTCCGTACCATGGACAGACATAACATATCCACGGTATATCTTATCGGAAGAGGATTTTCAGATGAGATAAAGCTTCAGGATTTTATTAAGTATGTATGTGACAGAAAAAGGGTTTTTGCCGGACAGAATCTATATGCCAAGGGCGCCTGTTTTGCTGCCTGCGAAGGACTTATTGTGAGCCGTGTCAGGGATTACCTTCTGGCATGCTCCCAGCGTATAACCACAGGAATAGAGATGAAGATTTCTGACAGAGGCAAGGACAAAATACTCAGGCTGGTGCGTCCCGGAATTAACTGGTTTGGTGCGGACTGCTCCTTTGATTTTATAGTTGATGATATTACCGAACTGGAAATTTTCCTGTCTCCTGTGGATTCCAGGGAAAAACAGCTTGTTAAAATATCTCTGGAGGATTTTCCCAAAAGGCCCAATAAGGCAACCAGAATTACCCTTTCCCTGTCCTTTACCAGTGATTCCAGATGTCATCTGATGGTAAAAGATATGGGATTCGGAGAATTTTATGCCAGCAGTGGCAGAGTGATTAATGAAGAACTGCTTTTGTAGGCAGATAAGAACCTATTACGGAGAGTGAAGATATGGCAGGGTTTATTCTGTGCAGAAGTAAATATGCGGAGAGACCGTATTATATCAATAATATGGCTATTAATATCTATTCCATGGAGGAATTGTGCTATTATATTTATAATAATATATATCTTATCGGAACGGATTTAGTGGATGACGGTTTAATTCAATACATTGACAGTGAACTGGGAGAAACGGAGCTGGCAAAACAGTTGGAATTTCTGGTATCCCAGAACGCCGGCCTTTCAGAACTTGTAATCACTATTTTACGGTATGTGGATTATTATTCCGAAGAAGAGATATCCGTACTGAAAAACGTTATTGACAGGCTGGATACCCAGAATGTACTCCAAAGACTTAAATCCCGCGCAGATAATTTTCTTAACAACAGACGTTATGAAAGTGCCATTCATAATTACGAGTTGATTGTATACGGCAGGAAGGATGTTACACTTACTGATGAATTCTACGGAGATGTATGGCATAACATGGGTGTTGCCAATGCAATGCTTTTTTCCTTCGGTGAGGCAGCCATATGTTTTAAAACTGCCTATGAACTTAATCACAGAGAGGATTCCCAGAAGTCTTTCAAGGCGGCTCTCCTTATGGAAAAGGGAAATTATGATATT
>JBJEND010000170.1:0-9033 GCA_051880015.1 Butyrivibrio sp.
TAAGGAAAACAAAGGAGATATATAATAAAATGAAATTAGGTATTGTAGGATTGCCCAATGTTGGAAAGAGTACTCTTTTTAACTCATTAACCAAGGCGGGAGCCGAATCAGCCAATTATCCTTTCTGTACGATAGACCCCAATGTAGGAGTAGTTTCCGTTCCTGATGAGCGTCTCAATCTGCTGGCAGCTATGTATAATTCTGCCAAAATTGTTCCGGCAGTAATTGAATTTGTTGATATTGCAGGACTTGTTAAGGGGGCTTCAAAGGGTGAAGGTCTCGGCAACCAGTTTCTTTCCCATATAAGGGAAACAGACGCCATTGTACATGTGGTAAGATGCTTCGAGAACACCAATATTGTCCATGTAGACGGTTCCATTAATCCGTTAAGGGATATTGAGACCATTAATCTTGAATTGATTTTTTCGGATATCGATATTTTAGAGCGAAGAATTGCTAAAGTGACAAGGGGTGCCCGCAACGATAAGGCTCTTGCCAAAGAATTAAGTCTTCTTGAGGCTTTAAAGGCCCATCTTGAAGAAGGTAAGCCTGCCCGTTCCTATGTCCCCGGGGATGACGATGAAGCCGAGCTTCTTAAAACCTATGATTTGCTCACTTTTAAACCTGTTATATATGCAGCTAATGTAAGTGAAGACGACCTTGCAGATGACGCTGCCGGTAACCCTTATGTGAAAGATGTCCGCACATTTGCCCAGGCTGAAGGAAGCGAAGTATTTGTGGTATGTGCCCAGATTGAGGAAGAGATTTCAGAACTGGATGATGACGAGAAAAAAATGTTTCTTGAGGATTTAGGTTTAAAGGAATCAGGATTGGACAAATTAATCAAGGCAAGCTACAAGCTGTTGGGCTTAATCAGCTTTCTCACTGCCGGTCCCACAGAAACCCGTGCATGGACCATTAAGGAGGGAACCAAGGCTCCCGGTGCTGCCGGTAAAATTCACAGTGATTTTGAGAGAGGCTTCATAAAGGCAGAGGTTGTGTACTATCAGGATTTACTGGACTGCGGTACTTATGCCGCCGCCAAAGAAAAAGGACTTGTAGGTATTGAAGGTAAGGAATATGTGGTTAAGGACGGAGATGTTATCCTGTTCCGCTTCAATGTATAATAAAAAACGGGAGTTTTCACAAACTCCCGTTTTTTATGTCTCATCCCATGAATTAATCACTATCATGCAGCCTTCCATAAATTCCACAATACCCTCTTCGTCCTCCAGTTCATTGCTGATACATCTGGAAGCTCCGGGCTGTAAGGTATATCCTTCCAGCGGATATTTAAAGCCCTTGAGGGTGATTCCCTTAACACTGCCTGCAAAGGGCACAAATGATATATACTTTCCCATACATTGATTTTTACTGATTGTGAAGTTTTTATCCTGAAGCCATATTATATTGCATTTATCAATAATCCTCACAAAAACTCCCGCATCCAAAGCAATTTTCATATTGTGGATATTAGCCAGAAGATGATCTATTCTCCCTCCGGTTGCACAAATAATGTCTATGGGATTTTTAAGTTTTACGGCCTCTCTTACTGCAATTTCGGTATCTGTGTCATCCTTTTCCGGAATAAACCTTCGTATTATGCATCCTTTGGCCTCATATGCGGCAAGTTTTCCGGTTCCTTCCGTGTCAAAATCCCCCACTGCCATATCAGGTACAAGTCCCAGTTCTTCTGCGTATGCAAGTCCGTAATCCACGGCGATTATATAGTTATATTTATTGTCTTTCAAAAACGAAACGGCAAATTCTTTATCAAATCTGCCGCCTGTAATTATTAATGTCTTCTTATTGTCCATGCACTATTCCTCTTCTGAAAGAATATCCAGAAAGTCTTTTACCCTGCCGGGAATGTTCTCTGCAAACACTGCCGAACCTGCCACAATCACATCTGCCCCTGCCTTAAGTACATCCCTGACATTATCCGTTTTAATTCCACCGTCAACTTCAATCAGGAAATCCAATCCCAGTTCATTACGCATAGCTGCAAGCTCCCGGATTTTATTCATGGATTCGGGAATAAAGGATTGACCTCCAAAGCCGGGATGCACACTCATAAGGACTATTTCATCCACATATTCAAGATATGGTCGAAGTTCCTTTGTATCAGTTTCCGGATTATATGCAAGACCGGGGTGGGCACCCAGTTTTCTTATCTGTAAAAGTACATCCTTAACGTCACTGCAGGCTTCAACATGCACTGAAATATAATCTGCTCCCGCTTCTCTTACCTGTTTTATATATCTTTCAGGATTAACCACCATCATATGAGCATCGAACACCATTCCTGAAATCGGACGCAGGCTTTGAATCACAGGCATTCCGAAGGATATGCTGGGCACAAACATTCCATCCATCATATCCAGGTGAACAAACTGTGCTCCTGCTTCTTCTATCAGGCGTACCTGTTCTCCTAATTTGGAAAAGTCTGCCGATAAAATCGACGGCGAAAGATATTTTTTCATTAATATTTCCTCTTAGCTTTCAATTCATTATACATTTCTATATATATATCATAGCGCATTCTGTTAATTTTTCCGTCATTAACTGCTTCCTTAACCCTGCAGTCCGGTTCATTAATGTGAATACATTCATTAAAACGGCATTTACCTTCATAGGGTGCAAACTCATTAAAATAATAGTGGAGTTTTGTATCCTCAAGGGAATAACAGTCCAGTGACGTAAATCCCGGTGTATCCACAATATAGGTGTCTTCTGATACCCGGAAAATTTCAGAATGTCTGGTAGTGTGTCTTCCCCGGTTAATTTTCTCACTGATATTACCTGTTTTGGAATTGGCGTCAGGGAAAACCGCATTCAGTATGGAAGATTTCCCCACTCCCGAGGGCCCTGCCATGGCTGTGGTCTTACCGGTCAACAGCTTCTTAAGCTCATCCATGCCTTTATTTTCATTCACACTGGTAACCAATGTGCGTGCACCGCTTCCGGAAAAAATATCAGTAAGCCTGTTAATTTCCTCTTCGTTCACCTGATCCGCCTTATTGAAACAGATAACAGTGGGAATTTCACTAATATCCATCATCACCAGAAAACGGCTGAGAAGATTGAAATTAGGCTGAGGCGACAAAGACGCAAAAACGACCAGCGCCTGGTCTATGTTAGCAACCGCCGGTCTGATAAGTTCATTTCTGCGTGGGAAAATTTTTACGACATTGCCGGTATATCCGGCAATGTCAATAATTTCTATTTCTACATTATCTCCCACAAGGGGTTTGATTTTAAGATTACGGAAAATGCCCTTGGCCTGACACTCATATGTATTGCCATCCTCGGCACATACATAGTAAAATCCTGCAATTCCTTTAATAATTTTACCCTTCATCTGTTCCTCAATTATTTGAATACAGTATTAACTTCATAATTATCATTGGATACTTCTATGGCATCTGTCTTGTAGTATTCCACAACAATCTTAATGGTAACAGCATCACCGGCATTAACATTATCCTCTTTAACATTGAGATTTAAAGTACCTGCACTGAGCATCTTGTTATAGTTATCATATGACGTGGAAGCTATCTGCTTATTGCTTATATTTGTTCCATCCACATCCTGGTATGAAGCATAATAGGTAAGTTTAATTGTTCTGGACTTATCCACATTCTTATCGTCCATAAAGGTGTCAATGTCCCCTGAACCTATACTTTCAATAATTGATGCAGAAGGTTTAACAGGAACTTCAGCAGTAGTTTCTTCCGACGGGTCAGGACCCTTACTTACAATAATTGTCAAAGCGGTTTTAACAGATACTTTTTCTCCCTCTGTTGCCCCGCTTACGGAAATAACAATACCGGAATCCACCTCACTGCTGTACTCTTCTTTTTCGGTAATATTAGTAAAGCCGGCATCTTCCAGCGCCTTTCTGGCCTCACTTAAGGAGCTTCCCTTAACGGTAGGAACTTTGGCAGTTATATCCTCAGAACCTTTGCTTACCACCAGAGTGATATGGGTAGTAATCGGAGCATCCTTGCCTATCTCCGCTCCGCTTAAGGAAATAATATTTCCTTTTTCAACCTTGTCGTCGAATTCATATTCACAGGTAATATTTTCAAATCCCAGCGCAGCCAGTTCCTTTCTGGCATCCTCAAGGGTGCTTCCTAAAACATCGGGAACTTTCTTATTAACCACTTCCGGTCCCATATAAATGGTAAGTGTTACCACATCACCGCTCTTAACATTGGTTCCTGCAGCAGGGTCTGAACTTTTAACGGTTCCCCAGAGACTTTCATCCTCTGTGGTATCATAGGTATAGCTTACCTTAAGATCTTTGTTTTTAAGGGTGGTCTCAGCCTGTGACTGAGTATTACCTATAACATTAGGAAGCTCAAAAATAACTGCACCCTTACTTATGGTCACTATAACAGAGGTATTGGGTCTTACTCTTTCTCCGTTTTCAACACTCTGATGGAAAATAACTCCCGCTTCATAGGTGCTGGAATAATCATAGGTGTCCTTAATTCCAAGATTAAGTTTATTAAGTATTTCTTTGGCCTCGTCATATGTGTAACCAACAACAAGAGGAACCTCTACAAGTCCGTCATCAGCTTCCGTTGTGGTGCCGGAAGCAGAGGAAGCGGAGGAATTACCCTTTGAAAAAAGAGTTACCATCTTAACAATAACGATTATGGTAATGATTATAATTACCGCTGCCACGGCAATTCCCATAATGGCAATTACTTTATCTATTTTTCTGGAGGAAGAAATATCCGTGTCGTTTTCGTCCTCTTCACCTGTATCCACAGGTATTGGTGATATAGTCTCTTCTTCTTCATCTTCGGATGTATTAATATCTGACAGACCTTCATGAGTGGGACTGATAACATCCAGTCCTGCCGCTCTCTGTCCGGCTTTTTTGGAAATTTCTGCCATATCCTCTGAATCTATCATCTGGGTAGGAGCATCTGCGGCAACTGCCGAAGATATTACAACAAAATCCTCATCGGGAGTTACAAGAGAGCGTTTTAAGTCTGCGATAAGATCCGTAGCATTCTGATATCTTTTTTCTGTTTTCTTCTGTGTACATTTTAAAACTATTTTCTCAACGCTTACAGGTATCTCCGGAACATATTCCTTGGGAGACACAATATCATCCTGAATGTGCTGGAGTGCAATGGCTACAGTGGTATCTCCTTCAAAAGGCACCTTACCTGTCAGCATTTCAAAAAGCATGATACCGAAAGAATAGATATCACTCTTCTCATCACTGTATCCGCCCCTTGCCTGTTCAGGTGAAATATAATGAACGGAACCCATTACAGTGGAATTAATGGTATTGGAGGATGCTGCCCTTGCAATACCAAAATCAGTAACCTTAACTTTACCTTCTTTGGAAATAATTATGTTCTGGGGTTTAATGTCTCTATGCACGATATGGTGCTTATGAGCAGCCTCCATGCCCTGAGCCACCTGAATTGCAATGCTTACGGATTCCCGAATGCCGAGTCTGCCCTTTTTCTCAATATATTTCTTAAGGGTAATACCTTCCACAAGTTCCATAACAATATAATGAATACCGTTTTCTTCTCCTACATCATACACATTCACTATATTGGAGTGCATAAGCCCCGCTGCGGACTGTGCCTCAGCACGGAATTTGGATACAAATGTTCTGTCTTCACAGAATTCCGGTTTAAGCACTTTAATTGCTACATATCGGTTAAGCTTATGGCATTTTGCCTTATAGACATCCGACATTCCTCCGGAACCTATTTTTTCAAGAATTTCATATCGTTCTGCTATAAACATTCCTTCTCTTAACATACAACCTCCTATAATCCCTACGGTTCAATAATAACAAGGGAAATATTATCCTTTCCGCCATTTTCATCAGCGATATTTACAAGAGTCTTTGCCTTATATATAATATCACAGTCTTCACCAAGAACAGAAGCAATCTGTGAGTCATCTACCATATTAGACAAACCGTCGGAGCACATGAAAATTGTCTCACCGTCGGTTAATTCCACCTCAAAAAAGTCCGCAAGGACCTCCGCATTACCTCCCATTGCACGGGTAATAACATTCTTACGTGCATGGGTACGCGCCTCTTCCCTGTCAATGGTTCCGTTATTGACCATCTCTTCCACCAGAGAATGATCTCTGGTAACCTGCCTTAATTCACCGTCAAAAACATAGAGCCTGCTGTCACCTATATTAGCCACATAAACGGACCTGCCTATGACCGTGGCGGCAACAAATGTGGTTCCCATTCCGGTGTAATCCTCGGATGTAGCCGCAAGTTCAAGTAATTTAGCATTGGTATATTTAATTGCATCAGAAATTATCGTTATTGGGTTATCGCTTCCGGCATTCTGCACCTGTTCAACAAAGGTGTTCACCGAAAACTTTGAAGCCATGTCCCCTGCCTTATGTCCTCCCATACCATCTGCTACAATAAACAGATTCGGCAGCCTGCCAATCTGTTTTGTGGTACAGAAAACATAATCCTGATTCATGCTTCTGCATTTACCCACATCCGTTAAAGCATATGCTTTTATCATAATTGCTCCTTTAGATGTTCATCACTGTATCTTTTTCTTAGCTGTCCACAGGCACCATCAATATCTCTGCCCATTTCTCTTCTTATAGTAACATTTATTTTGTATTTTTCAAGGATATTTTTGAATTTGTTAATATCTGTTACCTCTGTCTGCCTGAAATTCCGCTCTTTTATGGGATTAACCGGAATTAAATTTATATGGCAGTTCATGCCTTTGACAAGTCCCGCCAGCATGGCCGCACACTTAGGAGAATCATTTTCCCCCTTTACAAGACTGTATTCAAAGGTCACTCTTCTTCCTGTTTTATCTATATAGTATCGGCATGCCTTCATAATTTCTTCAATGGAATATTTATTGGCTATGGGCATCAGTTTCCTTCTCATCTCATCTGTGGGAGAATGTAATGATATTGCCAGGGTAATTTGCAGTTTCCTGTCTGCCAGTTCATATATTCGGGGAACAATACCGCATGTGGATACCGTAAGATTCCTTGCACTGATATTCAGCCCGTTCCCGTCCGTCAAAAGCTCCTGGAATTTCAGGAAATTGTCAAAATTATCAAATGGTTCTCCTGAGCCCATCACTACCACATTGGATACCATCTCCCCTGTAAGGCTCTGGATTCTGTATATCTGATCCAGCATTTCAGAGGGTTTAAGATTTCTGGCAAGTCCGTCAAGGGTGGATGCACAGAATTTGCAGCCCATTCTGCAGCCTGCCTGTGACGATATACATACGGAATTTCCGTGATGATATCTCATCAGAACACTTTCAATCAGGTTACCGTCCTCTAATTCAAAAAGGTATTTTGCGGTCATATCCTCCTTGGATACCTGGATTTTCACAGGTTTAAGGGCAGTATAACTGCACTTCCTTGAGATATATTCCCGCAGTGCGGCCGGCAGATTAGTCATTTTATCGGGAGAATCCGCAAGCTTTACATGCATCCACTCATAAAGCTGCTTTCCCCTGAACTTAGGCTGGCCCACGGACATGAGATATTCTGTTAATTCCGTAAGGTTCATTGACTTTATATCTGTTTTATCCATATTTTCATCCATACTATAATATTATTTTCTGACAAGTCTCGCTATGAAAAAACCATCACTGTTCTGGGTAATGGGGGAATCTGCACTTTCTCCCGGAAAAAGCTGTATGTATCCATTACCCGTGGTATCGCTCCAAAGCTGTTTTGGTATATATTCGTTAATTGATTCAAGCCTGAAGGGAAAATTGTCGGTAAACCATCTTACATTTTCCGTATTTTCGTCTTTATTAACGGTACAGGTGCTGTATATAAGTACACCTCCCGGTTTTACATAATCTGCAGAGGCTTTGAGGATTTTCCTTTGGAGCTGTACAAGTTCCCTGCATTTTTCCGGAGTTGCATTATATTTTATGTCAGGTTTTTTACCCATTACTCCCAGTCCGGAACAGGGCAGATCAGCAATTACTATATCAGCCTTACCCAGGGAAAGTTCATCCGTAACCCCTGCATCCATAACAACTGCCGCCACATTCTCCAGCTTAAGCCTGTCTATGTTCTCCCTTATCTTACCTACTTTAAATTCAGAGATATCCCTTGCCTCCACATAGCCCGTCTTCTTAAGAAGCTCTGCCATATGCATGCTTTTACCCCCCGGCGCGGCGCAAAGATCAATAACATAGCTGTTTTCCACCGGAGCAGCAACATGGCAGACCAGCATGGAGCTGATATCCTGTATAAAAAACAGACCTTCTCCAAACTCCGGTATTTTTTCGAGATAATCATAATCCGATATTTCCAGTGCTTCAGAAAGCAGGGGATTTTTCCTGACTGTTACTCCCCGGCTTCTAAGCCTCTTGGCAAGCTCATCCGGGGTAATTTCAGATGAATTACAGCGAATGGTGAGAGGATGGGGGGCAAACTGGGAATCAAGCATTGTTTCTGTCTGTTCAATACCATAGTCATTAATCCATTTGGCAACAATCCATTCAGGTGTGGAATACACCACGGAAAGACATTTAATAATATCCTCTGTCCTGTCCGGCATTGGAATATTACCTGCTTCCGAAGAAATTTTTCTCAATACGGCATTTACATAGCTTCTGAAAAAACTATAGCCTCTCTTAACCGTTAATTTAACCGCTTCATCACATACTGCGTATGGTTTGACATTCTGCATATATACAAGCTGGAATGTGCCCATTCGAAGTATATTCCGTATTACAGGCTTTAATTTTCTGACAGGCTGTGCCGAATATATACCTATGATGTAATCAAGAGTGATTTTTCTTTCAACTGTCCCTCTTACCACACAGGAAATAAAGGCTCTGTCTTCCTTGGACAAATACTGATATTTCCTAAGAGCCTCCGCCAGAACTGCATGAGTGAATCTGCCTTTTTCATTAATTTCCGTAAGGATGTCCAGAATGACACCCCTTGTGTTTACCTGCTGTTTCATAATATCGTGCCCGTTTCAACGGGATATCCCCGTAAAAAAGCTTCCGTTTC
>JBJEND010000171.1:0-9001 GCA_051880015.1 Butyrivibrio sp.
TGATTCTTCCCAAAGCAGCGGACCCGGTTGCCATATTTCCCAAACTTAAGCTTCTGGAAGAGGAGCTTCCGGAGCTTAATCCGGAATGGGACGAAGCCGGACGGTGTATCAATCTCCGTATAATGGGAGCTGTACAGACAGAAGTGCTGCAGAAGCTTATCCTGGACAGACTGGGAATTGTAGTGGAATTTGGCACGGGAAATATAATTTATAAAGAAACCATTCAAAGCAGGGTGGAAGGCGTAGGGCATTATGAACCGTTAAAACACTACGCCGAGGTACATCTTTTGCTGGAGCCTCTTAAGGCGGGAAGCGGGCTTATTATTGCTTCTGACTGCAAGGAAGACATACTCGACAGGAACTGGCAGAGACTTATTATGACTCATCTTGCAGAGAAGACCCATCGTGGAGTGCTGACGGGTTCTGCCATAACGGATATGAAGATTACCCTTATGACGGGTAGGGCCCATGTAAAGCATACCGAAGGAGGAGACTTCAGGGAGGCTACATACAGAGCGGTAAGGCAGGGGCTTATGAATGCGGAAAGTGTTCTTCTTGAGCCGGTATATGAATTTGAATTGGAAATTTTATCCCGGTATATGGGAAGGGCTTTGACGGATATTAAACGTATGAATGGAAGTTTTAATCCTCCATGTACAGTGGGTGATACAGTTATAATTACAGGCAGTGCCCCGGCAGCGACTATTGGAAATTATAATCAGGAACTGGCAGCATATTCGGGAGGAACAGGGAGAATTCGCTGTTCATTAAATGGCTATGAGCCCTGTCACAATACTGAAGAAGTTGTTGCTGCCATAGGCTATGATGCTCAAAATGATACGGATAATCCTTCATCATCGGTATTCTGTGCCAACGGAACAGGATTTAACGTGCCATGGAACGAGGTTCCGGAATATATGCATGTGGAAAGCTGCCTTACAGACATTGAGGCAGGCAGTCCCATGGAGGTTAAAGACCCGGATGCCGGAATAAGGTACAAAAGGCCACGGTTTTCCGAAGAGGAATATGCTCTTGGAACAAAAGAGGTGGACGCAATTATTGACAGCGCCGGAGGAGCCAATCGCAGCAAGCGCAACAGTAAATGGAATTATTCCGGCAAGGGAAAGGGTAATACCGTAAACGGTAAGCCACTGGACAGAAATCCGGCTCCCCACAGAAAACTCCCCGGATACATTCTGGTGGACGGCTACAATGTTATTTTTGCATGGAAGGAATTATCCCGGCTGGCAGAGGCCAATATAGACAGTGCAAGAGACAGACTGTTGGATATATTATGTAATTATCAGGCAATAATCAAATCGGAGCTTATAGTGGTTTTTGATGCTTACAGGGTGAAGGGACATGCAGTTGAGTATTGTGATTATCATAATATACATGTGGTTTATACTGCTGAAGCCGAGACTGCTGACCGGTATATTGAGAGGTTTGCCCATGAAAATGGGAGAAAATATGATGTTACCGTAGTTACCTCCGACGGCCAGGAACAGATTATTGTAATTGGCCAGGGCTGCAGATTATGTTCTTCAAGAGAATTTGAAGCAGAAGTAACACAGGCTGCCGTGGCACACATGGAACAATATGCACAACACAGTGAAAATTCCAAGGTGTATATGTCAGAAATACTTCAAAAAAATATTGACAATCTTTCCTCGGAATGTAACAATTCAGATATTGCAGAATAATTACCTTAAAAGGAGGAATGTTATGCAGGCTGTTATTTTAGCGGCAGGAATGGGTAAAAGATTAAAGGCACTTACGGCAGACAATACCAAGTGCATGGTTAAGGTTAACGGGGTAACCCTGATTGAACGTACCTTAAGGATTCTGGACCGGAAAAACCTGTCAAAAATAGTAATAGTTGTAGGCTATCAGGGGCAGAAACTTATTGATTTTATATCAACTCTGGGAATCGGGACCCCTATTGTATACATTGATAATCCCATCTATGACAAAACCAACAATATTTATTCCCTTGCTTTGGCAAAGGATTATCTTAACAGCGAGGATACGCTTTTGTTCGAATCTGACCTGATTTTTGAAGAATCGCTGGTAGATGCTCTTATTAATGATTCCAGGGATACGCTGGCATTGGTGGATAAGTTTGAAAGCTGGATGGATGGTACATGTACAATTATTGATGAAGAAGACTGTATTGCAGATTTTGTTCCGGGGAAATATCTTAAATTTTCCGAAAAAGAGCATTACTATAAAACAGTTAATATATATAAATTCAGCAAGCATTTTTCAAAATACACATATATTCCCTTTCTGGAGGCCTATGCCAAGGCCATGGGCAATAACGAATATTATGAATCGGTTATTAAATTAATTGCCATGCTGGAGACCAGGGAGATAAGGGTAAAACGCTTAGAAGGGCAGAAGTGGTACGAGATAGACGATATTCAGGACCTGGACATTGCAGAATCACTTTTTGCAGACAGCCCCACGGAAAAATATAATGCCATATCTTCCCGTTACGGAGGATACTGGAGATATCCGAAGCTGTTGGATTTCTGTTATCTTGTGAATCCCTATTTTCCTAATAATAAGATGATTGATGAGATGCAGTCTAATTTTAAAACACTGATGAGCCAGTACCCGTCAGGAATGCGGGTAAACAGTCTTCTTGCTGCCAAGAATTTCGGATTGGAGCAGGAACATATAGTTATAGGCAACGGTGCTGCAGAACTGATTAAAAGTCTTATGGAAAACAGCGGGTTTGAAAGAGTTGGATTTATTCGCCCTACATTTGAGGAGTATCCCAACAGGTTTTGCAAAGAAGCTGTGGTTTACGAAACGGCAGATAAGGAATTCAGGTATGATGCAGAGGATATCATTAAATTTTATTCCAACAATAAAGTGGATGCCCTTGTAATCATCAATCCTGATAATCCCACAGGCAATTATATTGAAATTAATGAACTTATAAAACTTATTAACTGGTGCAGTGATAATGACACGGCCCTTATAGTGGATGAGAGCTTTGCAGACTTTGTCAGTATGACTGGTGATGCAACGGATGAAAGCTGGGAAGATTATACACTTCTTAAGGAGGATATTTTAAGCATGTACAACAGACTGTATGTGGTTAAAAGCATTTCCAAGTCTTACGGAGTGCCGGGATTCCGTCTGGGAATACTTGCCGGCGCAGACAATGACCGTATATCGGCAGTGAAAAAGGATGTTTCCATATGGAATATTAACTCTTACGGGGAATTTTTCATGCAGATATTTGAAAAATACAAGAAGGATTATGCAGCTTCTCTTGTAAAAATTAAGAATTCCCGTGCCGAACCTATTAAGTCACTCAGAGAAATACCTGCTCTTAAGGTATATGAGTCCCAGGCCAATTATGTTATGTGCAGGCTTGCCGACGGAAGTATTACAAGCATTGAGTTATGTTCAAAACTAATCGACAGAGATATTTTCATTAAAGATCTTACCCATAAGATAAATGACGGAAAACAGTATATCAGGCTGGCGGTAAGGGATGAAGCGGATAATGCAAGGCTTATAGCCGAACTTAAGGAAATATTATTATAAAAACCCATAAGCGGAGGATAAAATGGATAATCAGAAATTAGCAGAGTTATTATTTCCGGATGTGGATAAAACCCCGGAATATTATGAGGAGAAATTTCCCTACAGGAAACTGCCTGCCAAGGCTCAGGTAACCCGTATGGCACCAAGCCCCACAGGTTTTATTCATCTGGGCAATTTATACAGCGCCCTTGCGGATGAAAGAATAGCCCATCGTAACGGAGGAGTATTTTATTTAAGAATTGAGGATACCGATGAGAAGCGCAAGGTGGACGGCGCAGTGGAGACCATTATTAATGTTCTCAGATATTTTGATATTGAATTTGACGAAGGAGCAGGTTTTGCAGAAGATGATCCCCGCAATGCCTACGGCCCCTATTTTCAGAGACAGCGTGTGGAGATATACCATGCCTTTGCCAAAAGCCTTGTGGCGCGGGGACTTGCATATCCCTGTTTCTGTGAAGAGGAGGAACTGGAAAACATTCGTAAACAGCAGGAGGAAGCTAAGGAGCTGACGGGATATTATGGTAAGTATGCCGTTTGCAGAAATCTCACCTTGGAGCAGATAGAGGAAAATCTTAAAGCCGGCAAGGAATACGTGTTAAGACTCCGTTCCCAGGGAAGCCCGGACAGAGAAATTACTTTTACTGACAGCATTATGGGAGACATTAAGCTTCCGGAGAATATACATGACATTGTTCTTCTGAAAAAAGACGGTGTTCCCACATATCATTTTGCCCATGCCATTGACGACCATCTCATGAGGACAACCATGGTTATCCGAGGGGGAGAATGGCTGGCTTCTGCCCCCATTCATTATGAACTGTTTCATGTGCTGGGATTTAAGATGCCGGCATACGGACATACGGCACATCTTATGAAGTTTGATGAGGAGACCGGAGGCAAGAGAAAACTTTCCAAGAGAAAAGACCCGGAGTTATCTCTGGATTATTACCGTAAAGACGGTTATCACCCCAAGAGCATGAAAATATACCTCCTTACACTTTTAAACTCCAATTTTGAAGAGTGGTATGAAAAATATCCCGATAAGGATTGCAGTGAATTTCCGTTTTCAGTGGAGAAAATGAGTCAGTCCGGAGCACTTTTTGACAAGGACAAGCTTCATAATATCTGTAAAAATGAGCTTTCCAAACTGTCAGAAGAGGAGATGTATGATTTCCTTAAGAACTGGGCGGAGGAAAATGAACCCCAAAAGGCCGCTGTATGGTTTGCAGACCGTGAAAAGCTGTTAGCTGTATTAAGGCTGTATATGGGTATCGGAATGAAGCGCAGAAGAAAGGATTTCATCTACGCAAGACAGATTTTCGAATTAATCGGATATTTCTTCGAGGATGGAACGGATGCCGAGCCTTACAGATTTGATTCAGATACGGTAAAGGCTGTACTTAATGAATATCTTGCTTCATTCAGCTATGCAGATGATAATTCGGCATGGTTTGATAAGCTTAAAGCTGTTGCAGATAAGTTGGGATTTGCTTCTGACATGAAGGCTTATAAAGCCTCCCCGGACAGCTACAAAGGAAGTATATCAGATGTCGCAGAGATAGTCAGAATTGCCGTAACAGGCAAAGCCAACACCCCGGACTTGTGGAGTATAATTCATATTATCGGGGAAGATAAAATGCGTGAAGCAATTTCTAAATCACTTTAATATACGAAATACAGTACGACCCGCAACGGTTATTCCGTTGCGGGATTTTTGACGCAGATATGGAAAAAAGTTGACACAATTAGAAATTCTAAACTATAATATTCATACGGGAAAGTAACAAAGATTATTCTGATGAATTTGTAAAGCGGCTACAGAAATCTGTTGAAAAAATCAAGTATGATCGGGAAATGGGGAGGCGTTATATGTTATTTGAAGAACTTATGAAAGAAGAATATAATGCCGGCAAAGCAGAAGGAGTGAAACTCGGCAAAGCAGAAACTATGGAAAATGCAAGAACAGTCCTTACAAAATTACTTTGCGAAATTGCCCCTGTTACTGATAATCTAAAAGAAAGAATCTCATCAATAAAAGAACTTGAAGATGTAATGCAACTAACCATCAAGGCTGCAAAAGCAGATACATTGGAAGCATTTGAAAACGAGCTCAAAAAGATGGGATACTAATCATGTCCAATCGAAAATAATCCATAATTTGAAATTAACCAGGGGAATCCGTAAGAGTATATTAAGTCATTCAACAGGAGGTGACTGAATGGAAATTGTATATAGTCTGGCAGGGACAATTTTACTTGTTTCAGTTCCAATCTGGATGTTTCTCAAAATAAGAAATATGACTCTGGCCAAAAAGCTGAATTGCCGTGCAGATTACAAAATTATTAAGAAAAGTATCAAGAAAAATACAGTAACAAAGGTCCTGCTTATAATCGGACTGGCGGCTACGGTTTTATTTGTCGTATATGTTTTGATGGGCATAATTCTGTTTATTCTGGAACTTTTTTTGATATTTATTACACTTGGAGGAGCCGCTTTTGTGGATACGGGAGCAGACCCCTCAGGCTATAATAATTTTCTTAATTTTGCGTGGAATTATTTAAAATCCTTCAGGTATGGCTCTTTGGGCATATATGTGATTGCCTACTCTTTCATCGGACGGGCAGTATACATTAATTCCCTGGTATATAAAGCCCTGAAAGATAAAAATAATTCAAATATAAGTGTAAACGGAAAAAGCATTTTAATTTTACTCATGGTGATTATTATTCTGGGGGTCGGCAGCGTGGGAAGTATGGTCGGTATTTCTTTTTTGGCCGAATACAGAAGTAATATCCTTGATTTGGAGGATGTTGTTTTTCCGGCCATGAATACCTCTGTAATAAGGACACCAAGCTGGTATTTTTTCCATAATGACAGAATATATGTATATGAAAACAACGAAGACCGGCTTATTTCGGCCACATTATCGGCAAAGGATGTACAGACTATAGCCGCTTCCGAAAATTTAAGGTATGCTGACTTTTTTATGGTATATAAGGGTGAGGCATTTTATTATACCGAATATAACCTTGGAGTTAAAAAAGTAAATCTGGATACAGGGGAAATAACCGACGTTGTTTGTGATAAATATTTGTATTTGATGCAGGATACACTGGATGATTCCAAAGTATTGGTTAATTACAGAAATAATTATGCAGGAAAATCCCATACATATTTTGCTTATCTGGATTTGGAAACAGGTACGCTGACCAATGAAAAAATAATAAAAGAATACTCTCACCAGCCATATTTTTACGATATAAACAGTAATAAGGTATATTACATCGGAGAGACTTCACCGGGGTATAACAGCATATATGAAGACAATGAAATTATATATACCTATAAAATTACAGATGACCCAAGGTTCGGCAACTCAGATTTGGCTTTTGTGCAGGACGGCTGTATTTATGCAGTTACCGGCAGCAAAATAATTAAAATTGATTCTGTAAGTCATTCCGTAATAGAAGAAAAAGAAACAGACAAAAGACTTAACCTGATATCCTGTGTAAGGGCAGGAGGGGCCAGAACTTTAGGTATTGAAGAGGGACCGGCCTACGTTGCATTGTATCCTTTATTTTCCCTGACGGACAGTGTTTCTGATTCGGAGGGGGATATATGCAAATTTAACAGCAGCACTATGACCTTTGAACAAATAATAGATAAAGAGGACAGGGGAGGTTTCCTGCAGAAATACAGGGAATATTATATACTGCAGACTGATACGGAAACCGTTATATATAATGATATAACAGGCGAATATACTATATATGATTCAGATAATTACAGCCTTGAGGATGATTACATATATCTCATGACCTATACCGGAGATTTCTATCATCAGAAATATGACAACCTCCGGTTTAAAATTAAGAAAATACCATTGGATGAAGCTGTGAATTAAAGTATGGTAAGCTCATCAGGCTGTACCATACACTTAAGAAAAAGAATCTGTACCCCTGCTTCCTTAGCTTCCTCCAGCGCATCACCGAATTCCTTATGGGTATCAGTATTAGGGCGTACTTCATATATGCCCTCCATTTGGATTACAAATGCAATTATGCAGTGAAAGCCCTCCTTAGCTGCCTTGATTAATTCCCGGAGATGTTTTACGCCTCGGACAGTGGGAGCATCGGGAAAATATCCGATTCCGTTCCTTTCCAAGGTGCAGCCCTTTACTTCCATAAGGTATTTTTCGCAGCCTTTTTCCATATAAAAATCTATTCTGGAGTTACCATAGGTATATTCCGGCTTGATATAAGTATAGTCCTGCTTATGCAGCCATTCAAAGACCACCTTATTGGGGGCCTGGCTGTCTATGTTGACCCAGCCGAGACCGGATTTATATACGCATATTAAATCATAACAGGTTTTTCTGGAAATATTATCGGATTTCTCCAAAATAACACCGGCGCCGGGGAGCAGAAGCTCCCTGCAGCGACCGGTGTTTTTAACATGGACGGTTTCCTGCCTGCCATTGATTAGGACATTAGCAATGAAACGGTTGGGCCTGTTTATGAATTCTCCGTGTACAATATGGTTGTATTTCATATTAGACCTCTTTAATTCTATTTTATATCTTTTTTCTGTACAGACAGACATGACACTGCCGTACTTACTGCTAAAACAACAAGGGCAACAACAACAGCACGGATATAGGTGGAGTTGTCAGCGGTGGAAGTAACATGTCCCAGTAAATTTCCAAGACAGGTATATTCGGTGCAATCAAAATCTTCCACGCGGAAAGCTGCCTTAACAAGGAGATTAACAAGGGTGTATAATACAGAACCCATGGATATGTATACTATTCCTGAAATCAAAGCCGGTGTTGCTTTACGGAATAAATTGAAAATCATCATGACAAATGAAGTTAATGATATATTCAATAAAAGTCCTATTAAAAGCATCTTTACCATGCCTGCCGTATCAGTCAGGGTAAGCTCCACTGATGAGACCGCACATCCTGCCACCGTAACGGCACCTACCAAAAGATATATAAGAAGTGATACAAATGCCGTAATAATTAGCTTGGAAAATACCATGAGATATCTGGGGGTAACAAGGGGAGCAATGTTCTTAATGTAGCCCCTTGAGTATTCTGCATTGCAGAATATAACGGCAAAAATAATTATGAAAAGAATTATGTAATTACCAAGGTAGAAAGCTTCCATATACTGCGTAAAGCTGGAGGGAAGGGTATTCTGTAACAATGCCATTGTATCAGCACTTAATTCACCTGTATCAATATTGTTAAGTGCCAGAGAGTAGACACCGAACATCATCATCATGAATACTGACATAAGGACAGCAACACCCATTATAATATAAAATATTTTACTTTTGAAAAGACGGCGGAAATCCATCTTAATTAAATTCAACATTGCCGGCACCTCCTGTAAGGTTGAAATAGAACTGCTCCAGATCTTCTGTTCCC
>JBJEND010000172.1:0-8967 GCA_051880015.1 Butyrivibrio sp.
TACAACCAGATATTTAAATTCTGATGCAGTACCGGCAGGGCATACATATAAGGATGAAACTGCCCCGGTTATTAATTCTTATGCACCGGGGGCGGACGAGAATTCAGGAATGCTTACTGCAACTGCAGTTGACAGTCAGACAGGAATTACAGGATATGCTTTTACAACCAAAAAAACTGAAGCCGAACTCTTGGAGGCAGACTGGATAACCGTCAGTGCGACTAAAGAAATACAGCTTTATACCTATAAGCCGGAAGAGACAGGTAAATATTATTTTTATGTAAAGGATACAGAGGGCAATATTGCAAAGAGCGGTCCTATTCCGGTTACAATAATCAGATATAATGATTACTATGAAAATGGCTCAAAGAAAACCCAATATCAGGCATTGATAGGCGATAATGATGTTACATTGGATACAGGTATGTCCAGACCGGGATATGTACTGGAAGGCTGGTATGGAAATCCTGAATTTAGCGGAACTTCTTTAACAAATATAAACTCCGAATCACATCTTGAGAGCGGTTTTATAGATGTGTATGCAAAATGGAAAAAAGCCGGAGTAATTTTTACCACCAATCTGAATGATGACCTATTCACATATGACGGTAATGCCAGAACACTGGAAGTAACCCTGGATAATTCTGTAGAGGAATACATTGAGAAGGCGAAAGACGGAAGTATATCCTATCAATGGTATAAGAGGTATGGAGAAGACTGGAAGAAGATAGACGGCGAAGCATCCTCAACCCTTTCCGTTAAGAATGTTTCAGACGCAGGTTACTATTATGTGGAAGTAATTGTAAGTTTTACCGATGAACAGGATGGTAAGGTGGAGGATAAATACAGCAGTAATACGGCTAAAATAGAAATTCTGCCTATAAAGCTTACACTTAATGTGGATTCAAAAAATGTGGCTTACCTTGATGATAAGCCGGAATATACATACTCAATCAACGGTTCCTATGCAGCAGGCGAAAATAAAGAAACCGCCGGAATAACAGTGGATTATTTATGCGATTATGTAAAAGGAAGCGCAATAGGAAGCTATACCATAGGTGCAGAAGCAGAAGCTGACTACGGAAACTACAGCTTTAAAGTTAATACCGGACTCCTTACGGTTAACAAAAAGAATGTAGCCAACACAGGCTCAGGTGTGACAGCGGTACTTACAGATAAAAACCCACAATTTGTATATGACGGTAATGAACATAAGCCTGATATTACAGTTGAAGATAATAATGCTGCCATTGATGCAACCCAATATGATATTGAATATAGTAACTGTGTTGCGGCAGGCACAGCCACGGCAACTATAACATTTAAAGGTAACTACACCGGCAGCAAGACGGTTGTATATACCATACAAAAGGCTGACTTCAAGCCTGTGGTAAGCATTAACGGCTGGAGCTTCGGAAATACACCGGATACACCGGTAACTGCATCTAACGTAAGCGGCGGGGAAGAAACCTTTTATTATTACAAAAAAGGTGAAGACTATTCTGCGGCGACAACATCAGTACCGGTAAATGCAGGTGAATATTATGTTTATGTAAAGGTTGCCAAAACGGGAAATTACAATGAACAGGACAGCCTTACTGACGGAACGGGAACGCCATTTACCATATCCCCTAAAGTAATAACCATTACTACCCAGTCAGGTTCATGGATATATGACGGTAATACACATATTGCTCCCGGATATAATGTAGTCGGGGAGTTTGTGGGTACGGATGATTTTAAGAACATAGTTATAACAGGAAGCATTACTGATGTGGGAACCTGTAAAAACACTGTTGAATATACTCTCACCAGTTCAACCATTGCCGGCAACTATGATATCAGAATGATTTTGGGGGATCTTACCATAAACTCTACCCAGCTTGCCATGCCGGCCAATCCGGCATGGGACAGCGATCACCCGGGAAGAGCCGTATGGGTTGCTGTTACAAGGGACAATCTTATTGTCAGCTACAGAGTACAGTTATACAGGGTTACAGAATCGGGATATGAACCTGTGGGAAGCCCTGCGGAGGTCAATACAACATATATTGATTATAAGGATATAATAAAAAATGACTGTAAAACGCAAAACGGCTCACAAAGCTATGTTTTCGATGTCGCTGCCATACCATGTGGCGGTGCTGCTAAAGGAAACTATACTGAAAGTGAAGCTACAGACGTGTCCGGACCAATAGGAACAGTACTGGTCAGCGTGGGAAAAGACAGTGGTATAGACACAGTAACAATAAATGGAGAAAGTGGTCCCGTTTATCTGTTGGAGGATGAGACAGCTACCGTGGAATCCACATTAGAAACAGGTTACACTTACGCTTCCCCTATATGGACAGTCAATTCTTCATATTTAACCATAACCGATAAAAACAGCGGAAAAACAACTGTTAAGGTGATGGATGTTCCCGAGGCTTCGGGCAATTCCGTAAATATTACCGCCAATTCAGTTGATAAAATTCCGGTTATTACGGATTTTTCAGCCAGCCTTATTGAAAATAACAGCAAGGTATTATTTTCCTTCGGAGCCAGAGATGAGCTGAATATAACCGGATGGATGATTAACAGCTCTTCCATTGCCCCCGGAGCTTCTGATGAAGGATGGGTTAATGTCAATGCTGATACGATTACCATAGACACAGATCAAGGAAGCAATGTTGTATCAGACAAGGGCTCCTATTATCTGTGGGTTAAGGACAGTAACGGAAGCGTTGTGGGTGTATCATCACCAATTAATATATATAGAATCAAATTTGAAGACGGCGGCGGAACCGGTACCATGGCTGATATATTAAAGATTCAGAATATTGACGTCAGATTGCCGGAACTGGCATATGAGCGTGCCGGATATTATTTTAAAAACTGGAGCAGTTCTACAGGTATATACATCAACGGTGGTGTATATTCAGCCAATAAAGATGATACGCTGACTGCAACGTGGACGGATCAGGCAGTAAGTTATGAGGTATGGTATTACTATATGAATGCAGACGGAACATATAGTGACGCCTGTGAATCCACAGCTTCTTTTAATGCGTATTATGGAGAACTTATCAGCCCGGGCAGTAATGTAATTCAGGCAGCAAGAACCGGTTTTGAAACAGATACGGATAAATTCATCAGTGTGAATGGCACTGACAGTGTAGGAGTATACGAATCAGGAACGGTTATAAAGCTGTTCTACAAAAGAATACAGTATAAGCTTACATATATGTATGTTATTCCCAAGTCGGGAGAAATTGTAAGCTTCGACATCGATGTGCTTTATGGCGCTGAAGTTACAGAGCGTGAGGCAGTTAATATACCGGGATATGACTTTGTGGGATGGTCATACGGTGAGGCCGGAAGTAAGCCTGAAACCATGCCCAATAAGAACATAACGGCTATGGGTACATATGCAGCTCAGGAAACAGAATACGTAATTAACTATTACGGACAGAATGTTGACTGCGGCAATACCTATACATTACTGCAGGAATATACCGAAACCAAAAAATGTCTTCATGATGATTTCATATCATATGGAATAGAAGATGCAAGAGAAATTACCGGATACACTGTACAGGGAATTGCAGTCAGTCATGGTAACGTTTCGGGAAGTGATATTTCTTCTGTCTCTGTAAGTAATTCCTGTGGAGGAGAAGCATCTGCCGTTTCGGGAGAAAAGCTTTATATTAACATATATTATTTGAGAAACAGGCATTCAATAACTCTTAATGTATGGAAGGGCACAAGGGGAATTGAGGGCAATAATATATATTCCGTGACTTGGGATGATATACCCTATGGATATGCATTTACCGGGGAAGAGATTAATACATATAAGACCTATTATGAAGTAAATTATAAGGAAGATTATGAAAATGATGAGTCCAAAGGACTTTCAGGATTTACACTTGCCCGGTATACAGACTGGAGCACCGGAAGCAGCCCTTCTTTCATGCCGGATGGTGATGTCACCATATCCAAGGACTATGTAATTGCAGGGGATTCCCGGTATTATATTGAGGTGTTTACCGAGAGTGAAGACGGAAGCTACAGCCGAATGGCCAACATGGTATGTTACTCCAGTGTAGGAAAATATATACGTTATAATAATGATTCGGATGCCATTGATTCACTTGATAATTATATAACCTATAACGAACTGAAGAATAATATGCCGAGTCTTACATATTATCAATATAATCCCAAGCTGTCAGACC
This sequence comes from Butyrivibrio sp., assembly GCA_051880015.1. Classification (GTDB taxonomy): domain Bacteria; phylum Bacillota; class Clostridia; order Lachnospirales; family Lachnospiraceae; genus Eshraghiella. Next base: position 4,218 of record JBJEND010000172.1, read on the forward strand.
CCGACAATGAGGAATATTCACCGGATGTGAATGGGGAAGGTTGTATAGAAGGTTATGTTACCGACGTAGATGTGCAGAATGAAGATCCGATGATACTTCGTATCTATTTTGAAAGAAAAACTGTTACTACCGGAATAAATTATTACTATGCCAATGAGGACAATAGCAGTGCCGTGAAAATGTATACCATTACCAAGACCGGTAAATGGGGTACGAAGTATTCTATTGAAGCGGATGCTTTCTTTGACGGTAATACGGATGACAGGAGCAGTGAATCAACTGAATATTGGTCTGATTCCAATAAAGGCACAGTAACCTCTGTACGCCCGGGCACAGTTACAATCGACGGAATTGATGTTAATCTCTATGATTTCAGAAATAATGTGTATTCCGTTTCATATGATGAACATCATGCATTAAATGGAGCTTATCATTATACCTCAAAGACATTTCTGGAGGCAGCTGACTTTGAAAAGAGTTATACTGCCATATTCGGATATGGCAGTAATTATGTCAACATATATTATGTAAAGGTTAATACGGACAAGACCTACTATATGGATGTCTTATACAGGACTAACAACCTTCATTCAGTCAGTCAGGGAGAAGATGTACAGCTCACCTGCACAATTGACGGCAATACCTACAAGGTTCGTCTGGCCAATGAGAAGGATATATTTGAGGGAAGCAGTTCTGAAGTTACTTTGGAAGCAGGATATCCGGCAGGTAACAGTTTAAGACAGATGATGTCACCTCTTCAGGGGGAGAAAACACTTAAGGATGGATATACTGCCCAAAGTGTTACTACGGACTACGGAACAGACACATATTATATCAATGGAAGCTACATCTATATAGCAGACACAAGAAATCATCTGTTTTACGGAAACAGAGCTTCTGTTAATCTGGGTAATCCAAAAGGTGCCACCGGTGGAATAAATCATGGGGCAGCAGCCGGTTATTCGGATATAGTGGATTATCTTAAGAGCTACAAGGAGGATGCAGATAATCCGGACAGCGCAAAAGATGGTGCGTACATATATAACGGCGGTTTTGGAAGTGTGCTTTACAGCAAAAACGACAGCTATAATTATGTGTATACCTTTGCCTACACGGATACCTACTCTCTTACCTTCAGCCTGAACGGTGATACGAGAACCAATGAAGAAAAGTATGTATATGACAGAAAATTCACTCTGGAAGAACTGGAGAGATTTGCCAATATACATTTTACCGCACCTACGGGTAAAAGGATTGTATTGTATGAAGATGCCCAGTGTACCACGCCTGTAAGCAGTGAATATATATTAAAAGGTAATACGGTTATATACTGCCGTTATGAAAAAGCAATATATGACAACAAATATTATATTTCCTATGAACTTCCCAATGCTGTAAGTATAGGTGGGGAAGACACTTATTATATTGACAGGAATAATTATGAAGATGCCCTGTTATCAGCTGTTTTTGATGAAAACCCTGATGTTTCTTCGGAAGATATTACACTGATTAATGAGTATGGTTTATCTGTTATCTGCCCTAAAACCACTACTTCGTACAGTATAAACGGAAATCTGGCCCTTGTTGTTGTTACTGTACCGGGATTTGCCAACAGTGAGGTATCCATGACCTACAGTGACTACGGACAGACAGGATATTACTATGATGATGCTAATTCCCAAAATACCAGTAACGGTTATTGTATGACTGAGGGGGTAAGTCTCGCAGCTTATTATGCAAGATATAGGTATACATTTACACTTGATAATAATAACGCGAAAATCAATAATACCATTACATATATATATCCTTACGGAAGAGAAGTTGAGCTTACTGAACCGGCCAGAAACGGATATACTTTTGCGGGATGGGAGTGGACATTTAGTGACACGGATTTAGCCTGGGACTCCGGAATATCGGAATTTATCATGCCAACGCAGAATGTAACGGCTGTTGCCCGGTGGACTCCGGCTTATTTTACCGGCGGAATTACACATTATTTTCAGACCGAAACCCAGACCTATGATACGACCGGCCTTGCAGGAATACTTAATTCCGAAACTGTCACATCAAATGCCTGCACAATCAGGATGTCAGATGATTTTATCAGTGAGGATCATATAAGTGAAGGAAAGCTGTATTATGAGGCTGATTCACTTATCGGTGCAAGCTTTGAGTATGATGGCAGAGTATGTTATTTCTCCACAGCAGCAGAAAAGCAGGGATATTATGAAGTTGAAGCTTCTGATTTGATTGCAATGACCCAGCCAATGACAGAAAAATCAGAAGAAGAGATACCTGTATCTAAGTATGCAATGCCGGAGAGCAGCCCCTTTGCATCTATATTTACATACACCTTTACAGTCTGCAGTGAAGATTCAACCATAGAGAGACATGGGCTTAATGATACATTTACCGCCAATGCAGCCATGGATGTGGCATATTACTATACCAGATCCTATAATAACAATATCAGGGCATTGGGAATGGCTACGGATAACGCCACGGCAGGTATTACCATTACCGGCACGGGAGATCATTACTATGGTGAAAACGTTACCCTGTCGGCTGTCCTCTCAGGAGGGTACGATTTTGTCGGCTGGTATAATGCGGAGGATGTTCTCGTAAGATATGACGGTGACGTTAAGTTTACATACGGACAGGACCTGGCCAATGGTGAAGTTACTGATTTGTCCGTATATAAGCTGGATACTGAATACGATTTTAACAATGCGCTGGGAAATGATATTTCTTACGGATTTAAAGTTACCGGCCCTAAGGTATATGTTGCCGTTGTATCCCCTCTTTTGGTGGATGGCACATCAGCAGAGATTGTATGTGACAGCAAAGATATTACCTACGGAGATGTCAATTCCACAGAAAACAGCCTGAAGTTAAATATTAATCTGGGTAATGAAAATGTTGTTGTTAAAGGATACCGGTGGTATGTGAAAGAAGGCAATAACTGGATACCGATAGAAGGTGCCACGTCAGGAGTGTATAACCTGGATACGTCAATCAATGCCGGTACCTATATGTTTAAATGCGAACTTTCACTTATGAGAAGTGACAACGAAAGAACGGCAGCGATAGTTACGGAGCCCTTTGAAATTACTGTCAATAAAGCCAATATGAATGTTGTATCCAAGAGTTATGAAGGTGTATATGACGGGCTGGAACACGGAATTACAATAAATATCAATAAGCCGGGCTCACCGGATGACTATATAATTTATTACTCCCATACGGAGATTACGGAAAGCACTGACCTTTCCTCACTCTCCACCGATGCCGGAAGCTTCAAGGAAAAGGATGTCAATTATGATGGGGTTAATAAAAATGTTCTGACTTATGATGTATATTACTACATTAAGGATAAAACCGGTAATTATACAGATTATAAGGGACATGAAACCATAAAAATTACACCTAAAGCCATTACCGTAAAAGCAGCAACTTCGGGATTCAGCTACAGCAAAATATACGATGGATATACAAGGGTCCGGGGCGAAATAAGCGACGGAGACAGTGACAAAGGAAGACTTGCCAACGGAATTAACGGAAATACATTCTATATCATTACCGGTATAGTCAGTTCAGATCTTGCTATTGAAAATGCCACATATATCATCGATTTTGATGCAGATTACAACTATTCCCACGTTTCTACGGCAACGGCGGTGACCCTTACCAATATGAAACTGGTTACGGTTATGGGTGATGAGTATATTGATAATTATAATTACAGCTTTTCCACCAGTTCAACATTGACATTGTCAGCATATATTACTCCTTACCCAATAGAGACCAACTGGGATGAGAATAATGTATTTACATATGACGGAAATCCCCACAGGCCTGATGTTACCATAGGCAGCCCGGAAAATATTCCTGACGGTGCCGAAAATATAGTGCTGAATATATCCGGTGAACAGGTTAATGCAGGAAACTATTATGCCGGTGTAACAATAGGCATTAAAGATGGAGTTACTGATGTTTACAGCAGTGATTACAAGGCCCGTACCGCCAAAAAAGAATACAGTATAGCCCAAAGAACTCTTACCGTTACACCTTCCAATCTGGATGAGGATATTAATAAAATATATAACGGAGGCCGGCAGACCATAAATAAATTTACAGTTGATGGTTTAGTTCCCGGAGAATTGGTGGAGTATTCACCCAATACTTCAATAAAGAATGTGGGAACAGTACAGATTAAGGCCGCCAACGTTAAAGTGTTTACAGCGGATGAGAAGGGCAATAAATCCAAGGATATAACAGATAACTATGCTGTTATTTGTCCTGAACAGACTTTCACCATCAGTAAGAAACCTGTTACCGTAAGCAAAATAACCGCAGAGGATAAGGTGTATGACGGAAATCTAACAGCGGTTTTACATAGTGATAAAGCGGTGATTTCCGGCGTTATTGACGGTGATGTAATAAGCATTAATGAAGACTGCCTTCTGGGAACTTTTGAAGATTCGGCTGTGGGAAACTATATAAACAGGGTTGGAATCAGTATTGTACCCGGTAAGCGTATAGAAGATATTCTTGGCGGAGCAGATGCGGATAACTACATTATTGACTGGGATTCTGATGCCACAATCAAGAAAGCATCAGCCCAAATAACCAAAGCACAGATAGATGTCAAGGTTAATAATGTAACGGAAATATATGGTGAAACTCCGGAATTCACGGTATCATATGAAGGATTTTTGGATGGTGATACTGAATCATTGATAACGGG
>JBJEND010000173.1:0-8956 GCA_051880015.1 Butyrivibrio sp.
GCTATTATTTTCTGTGCCATAATATTCCTCCGGTACATTTATCATTAATCTGAAACTGTTGATTTTACTGTTTCGGCATATATAATACCCCCTTCATCAAGGGGTGCTGCGCTTATATCCCACAGGAAATTACCCTCTGCATCTTTCCAGACATTTTCATCTGCCGAGGTCTCAATTCTCTTATGGAATATGATTTCATATGCCGAATATGCAAGGGCGTCAAAATATATATGCCCGATATTGTTGTTTTCATCTATAATAACAGTGTTTTTACACTTACTTATATCCGTATATTCATTCTGTACATCCATAAGTGTCCTTATGGCAAATATCTCACTGACTTTTCTGTCAAATTCGTCAAATTCCAGAAGGCTGTTGTCCCATGCAAGATGAATTGTCTGGGTTGCAAGAGATATATCCGTATTCTCCAGCTCTGAGGTATCAATCTGGTTAGCCGTATTAATATCGTATTTTAATGCCACGGTTTTGGCGTTGTCCTCTTCCATGCTTACACCCTGATATGCAATAAAATCCTGGAACTGAGAATACTGCAGGGTTATTTTGGTGGACAACTCTGCATAATAGGGAGAATCCACTGTTTTTACAGTAAGCAGAACAGATATGTCATGGGTTATAACAGAGCTTTGATTCTTACTTACCACTGACAGCTTATACCGGTTAGCAGAATATACATCCTCGCTTCCCTTTAATACACCGCTTAGTTCCTCTACTTCACGGCCATCCACCAGCTTGTACACATATACATTCACATATCTGTCGTCACCATTAAGTACCTTATATTCCATTTCGTATTTTACATCCTGCTCCTTATCATTAAACAGCAGGGGATTATCATAGTTGCGAACATTAAACATAAAACTTTTCTTGGATTTGCCGTCCCAGCCGGCCATAATATATTCTGCCACGGAACCGTCATAAGCTTCCGGGCTTAAATAATCGCTGGTGAAATAAAAGCTGTTGGCATTGATTATATCCTTACTTTGTGTGCTCTCAATATATTTTGCCAGTACACCGTCCAAGTCAAAGGCAAAGAAAATGCCCACGCCAAAAAGGATAAATAAAGCCGCCCCGCGGAGGAATTTATTTATCTTATGCTTTGTGGATATTTTATTGTGACTTCTTAAAGTACCGGTTCTCATTGCCACATTCCTTCCAAATATTATTTTACAGGCACACTTTCATATGCATATACATTAAGATATAGAAAGTCCAATTCATTTACATATTTAAAATCAGCAGATTCATCATCCTTATTCCATATAATTTTCAAAGTGTACTTGTCCGAGGTTATTTTATTGGGATTGTCCTTATTCAGATGTAAAACCATTTTCCCTGAATCTGCGTTACGGGTATATACACTGCGGCTTCCGTCATTGCGGTATATACTGGTTCCCGTTTCATATATATCCCCTGTAAGAAGGTTTCCTTCACTGTCATACAGCTCATATACAAGAGGTATGTTAAGAGTGTGTATTATCTCTATCTCGTAATCCCAGTCCGTCTGGGAGATCTTAACGCCATTACCGTTCCTTATGTAAAAATCTATCTCGTTTGTTTGTCCGGGATTGATTTTTTCGATTACAATACGTTCAGAAAGCTTGGTTGCATTATCCTCACTAAGTACATCCATATAATATACTGCCACATTCCGGTCAAAAACCTTACTGTTTATTCTATTGTTATATATAAACTTTCCCAGTACGGTTACGGCCATAATCAGGCAGAAAATTCCCACAGCCCCGGCTGCGCCTGCAATTCTGTGTTTATGTAATTGTACATAATGTTTAATACTTCTGATAATATCCTTCATAACACACTCTCTAACGTTAATTTGGTATCTGCTGTGTTGCTGTCACATGTATCTCAATATCTCCTGAAAGTCTGTCGGAATGATCGCTTATAAAGCAGTCATCCAAATCCCACTGTCTTAAGAAAGCTTCTATCTCTTCCTCATCCGCAAGATCCTCCGGTATATTATTCTCACCGTCATACAGCCAGTACCAGTATATGGTAATCTTATCTTCATGTCCCGGTGCCAGTGTTCCGGTAATGGGCTCTGACATATTGACCTCTCTGGTAAAATCAGAATCCAGATAGAATCTGAAATGCTCCTGCAGCATACGGGAGTTGGCTTCCTTCTGTCTTTCTATCTCTTCCGGTGTAAGGGATGTTCCGGAATAAGCGTCTAACTTAAGTCCCGTCCTGTCAATATATACGGCATAGTCCGTAACCACATCCGTTGATGTCCTGATATATAAATTAATTGTTCCGTAAGTACCCGGAGCCATCACTCCCTTACTTACATTGGTAAAATCAGTATAGTTAAGCTTGATATTCTGGCCGTCAGCAATAGGTGGTCCTCCCGGGGTATCGGATACAACCAGATCCCATTCCGATATTTTACCGCCAAACAAATCCACCCGGGCATTTCTCGACAGAACAAACCATGCACCTGTAGCCGAAATAAGCAGAATCAGAAGAATTACCGGCATGGTAAATAAGAGCACATATTTCCTGCCCGGTATTTTGTTTTTTTTGTTATTTTCCTTTGTCATGTCTGTATGCCTTTCCATAATTTCATTCGTCCTTCTGTAATATTTTCACAATATCAATAATACTTAATGTAAAGCAAATCAGTATAGGTAAAATTATGACTGTAAAATATATTTTTTTGTCAGACAGCACATTAAACAGTTTGGAGATATATTTACCCATAAACAATTTTCCACGGTATATTCCTATCAGGTTATCCTCCAAAACAGGATAAGAATCCCTTTCGTTATTGGCGTCTCCCTTTGTAATAAATTCTATTTTGTCTGAGGAATTTATAATGTCTTCTACTCTGTGGGTGGTGGGATAACCATATGTCACAGGATCCCGGGAATAGAAAGTTATAATGTCTCCAACCTGTACGGATTCCCCCTTTATCGTCTTTACAACAATGCAGTCATCCACACTTATAACCGGTTCCATACTTGAACTTACCACCCTGAGAAACCGGAATCCGAATATGCCCGGAATCCCGCCTCTTAAAACAGTGATAAACAGATATACAATAAAAACCACTGCGGATATTCCTATTATGTCCAATATTAATTTAAGGGGTTTAACGTATTTCTTTCTCACTTCTTCTTCCTGAATATTTTGAAAATGGATTTCTTCTCCTCGGCTTCTTCCAAAGCCATGGCTGCCTGCTGCTGTTCTTCCTCTATTCTGCGTTTTTCTTCTTCCAGCCTCTTTTGTCTTCTCTGTTCTTCAAGCTGCTGTTCTTTCTCTCTTATTTCTTTCCGGCGCTGCAAGTCCTTTTCTTTTTTGAGACGCTGTTTTTCCCGCTTTGTATTCTTTGCTGCCGGAGCCTTCTGGGCATCTGCATTACTCTGGTTATCCTTGGAAGCTGCCATGGTAAATTCATTCCACTGTTCTTCCTCGCTGTACTGGATATTTTTACCTCGCTTATTCTTGATTTCCTTGAGGATTTCATCCGCTTTCTGAAGGATTTCGTTTTTCTCCTTCTGGGCTTTGGTAAATTCCACCAGTATAAGCTGTTTTAAATCCGATTCCGGCATGTCATATTCATTAACAACTTCCTGCATAAACTGTCTGATTAAAGACACGCTGACTTCTTTAGGTCTTAATCTTCTGGAAATGTTAATGGTATCCTTGTAGTACATATGCTCCCTGAGCATAACAAAATCCATGAGAAGGGAATTATATATGTCATCCTCGAATTTTTTATTGATAATGGGATCCTGCTCTATGATTTTAACCGCATAGCCTGCTCTGTCATAGGCATGGATAAAGTTCCACAAATCGTAGCATTCTTTGTAGTGTACGTTTTTGGCAATGGCATTGGTCTTAACAACGGGATGCTTAACCAGAGGATACCCCATCATATCAAGGGCATATTTACTTCCGGCGATATTATTTACATCCTTATGTATTCTGGAAATACGGTTAAAAATATTCAGATTATCTTCATCGGAAGAAAGGTCTGTCTGCTTCTCCCTGATACGCATCTCCAGCTTGTATGTAATAACCTCATTATAGTTGTCAATATTGGAATCAAGTTCCAGTAATACCCCGTCCTCATCCTTGCTTCTTTCGAAAATAATATCGGCTCTTTCATTGACAAATCTTTGGAGCTCCTTAATAAGGGTATTGACAAATCTGTTCTCGTAGGTGTTATAGCTTTCTTCCTTCTGGATATCCATAACCTTATTAGGTTCCACAGATCCGTCCAAATTCACCTTGTCAACCATCTCAGAATGCTGGGACAAATGCTTGATTGCCTCCGGTGTGAATTTTTTGGCAGAAGCAATATTCACAATTTCCCTGTGCTCTTCAATAAAAGTTCGGGGATTATCTATTACAAAATGTATGTGGGGAAGAGCCTTTTCAATGGCCTCCACCCATTCCTCGTCAACTTCCTTAATCAGCTTTCTGTTCCTGAATTTGGAATACATGGTTCCTGTTTCCAGCAGGTTGTAATAATATTGATAAAATCTGTCATCTTTGATTTTCTCAAGAAAATCCTCATGATAACGCTCATATATATCGTGAGTAATATTATCCACGGACTCACTTCCTCTCTTAATACATAAGTTATTGTTATACCAGCTTCTTTAATCTTAAGAGATAGTCTTTACACATATTCATATTCTCATATCCGAAAAGGTCATTGATATATGCAATAAATCCGTCTATTTCATCACGGATATATCCCAGATTAAGGGAAGAGAACTTTCTTAAAATCTTCTTCTCAATCATAAAATCAATTCCGTCCACTTCAGAACCGCCGCATTCCACATAGCAGGGAACGTAATCGTAAATCTGCTTTAAGATTCGGTTACCGAAGGTAATTCTGAAATGCTTGATAATATAAGAATCCAGTTCTTCCAGTTTGGCTCTGTTTACCTCTGATATAGGATACTTTTCCTTGGCTTTGGTAAACATATCATTAAGATGTTCATAACGTATATTAATGGGATCTCTTAACGGCGCATCAAATCTTGCAGCCTTGGTATCCAAATCAAGCTGGATGGCACGGTCATATACCTTATCCGCAACGGCAAAGGTGGAATCATCGTTATTGATTGTTCCGATGTACCAGACATTAGGTGCAATAAATAATTTACCGTCTTTGAGCTTGGCCGGGTCATTTTCCCATACGGAAGGAACTATGGTAATTCTTCTTTCTTCAATTCGGGGCATTTCCAGCACTGAAAGCATTTCTGCAAAATAATACTCTACTCTGGCAATGTTCATCTCGTCCAGAACTATTAACTGCATATCCTCATAATATCCGGCTTCATAAATAGCCTTAAGGAAATCAGTTTCGTTAAATTTCTTGGTAAATTCATTAAAATATCCGAAAAGCTCCGTTCTGTCCCTCCATGCAGGCTGCACAGGGCAAATCATGGAAGGTCTGTTAATATACTGTCCAAAAGCATATGCAAGAGAGGTTTTACCGGTACCGGAAATACCCTGAAGAATAATCATTTTGGTTGCACCAAGGGCAGCCACAAAGAACTTAATCAAATCCAGATCATAATAAAGACCCAGTCTTGACGCTGCAAAATTTCTGAAATCCTTACATATATCTTCAAGAGTAATATCGTCATTATAATTCGGCCTTACATATCTGTCTGATTTATAATAATTGTCAATGGCAAGAAGGCTGTTAAATCTGGCGTTAGGATCCGGAGCGTTCTCAAGTATAACCTTAATAGGTTCATCGCCCTCTTCTGCGCCTTCCTCCTCTTTGCCCGGATTTTCTCCATCCACATCCAGAAGCTCGTTCTTAACCTCAAGGCCAAGATTGGTTACCTGCATGGCCAGAATCTTATCTCTTTCATAACAAAGCTTATACATCTCATGTTTCAGTTTGGTTATTTCGTCTTTAAGCTCTTCATTCTCCTTAATGGGCTGTTTAAATGTAATAAATCTTCTGATTGCCCTGTAAAGAAGGAAAACAATGGCGGCAATGACAACAATAATCAGCATCCAGGAAATAATACATAATATCCAGCCGCCCACGCCGAATTTTTCCATGTAGGAATTAAGTATTTTGGTATAAAACGGGAAATTAAACAGTTCCACAATTCCCCAGAAAATACCTTTTATAATTGACCATATATTTCTTCCGATGGCACAGATTAGTTCAAAAAAATAGTTAAAAAATGCGTTCATATTATATTCTTCCTGCTTTCTGTCGTATTTTAATTAATGTCTTCACTGATGAATCTCAATTCAATTTCTACAGAACTGCCCATTATTGAGTTTACGCATTCCTTATCGGCACCCTCAAGCCAGATATACATGGTAACCTCTGCCGGCTCTCCCACCGGTATTCTGAAAAGCTCCTCCGATACACCCTGAGTATAGGTTCTGCCTCCGTCTGCGGAGAAATAATTGTCGGACCCCTGTTTAATAACCGGCATGTTATTCCAGCCGGGCAGACTTACCTGGGAAGCATCTGCCTCTTTGGAGGTAACATCCGCATTGGGCTCCAGAATTCCTGTAGTGCCGTTATATGTAAAACTTATTCTGACCGCTTCTGCACCATAAGTATCCTCTGTGGCATCACGGATTACCGTACCGGACTCCCTTGTTCCGATGGGGGACATAAGTTTAATATCAATAAAATTGTCAGAACCGCTTCCGTCAGCTTTCAGATAAAAAGTCTTCTTAATCAGCCATCCGCCCTCCGACTCAACAGCATTTATCATGCCTTCCATCTCTGCCGGTGTTATGGCAGAAGGTGCTATGCTCTCCACTACCCCGTCATTACCATACACAGGCCTGTAAAAATTAACACCGTCTATGGTGGTAAGAGGTCTCAAGCAGCAGTCTCCATCCAGTTCCAAAGTTATACTGTCGGAATATCCCGTATCCCTTTCATTGGATATCTGCAAATTGCCTGCCGTTCCCGCCCTCAGCACAAGGTTGCTTACCTTGGGTGCATTAGTCATGGAAAACCAGGCATATACGGCAGTAGTCAGAAAAAGGACACAAAGTAAAGCCGTTATTGCCGCTGTCAGGATTTTATTTTTCTTGGTTTTCTTCTTCATTATTCTTCCTCTTCCTCAATCACGGTAAACACCATATTCATCTCTACATAGCCGCCTAAAATATCATCCACGCACTGGGGATCTTCTCCCTCCAGCCATGCCACCACCGTATATTTGTCATATTCTTCCGGCTCAAATCCGTAAACAATGTCTCTGGTTATCAACGTGTCTGATATAAAGCTGTCCGCTCTTATTTCCAGCAGGCTGTCCGGGGAATCTATGTCCAGTCTGTCCATATCCTCTTCGGTAATTAATCCCTTATTATCTTCACCAAGATTAACCACATAGTGCTTGTCCCCCGCCACCTGTTCCAGAATGTCATATTTGTAATATGAATACTGTCTTTCCAGAGTTCCGTCCGGCCTTGCTTTGGCAAAAAGCTGAAATTCTCCGTTCCTGAAAAGCATCACCCAGACTGCGGAATCCACATTTTTGGCAGCATCGCCTATATTAAGGCGATACTCATAACTGACTGTATCCGGTCCCTCATTGCGCAGATAAAAAGTATATGCCAGATAATTATCTCCGTAATGGTTACCGTCATAATCATCCACATCCAGTGGCAAATCGTTAATATTGATATTATTGCAGTCCTCCAGTGCGGAAGCAAATATCCTTGTCCTTGCCGTTTCAAATTCCCTTTCCTTGTACAGGTACAATCCCCGCTTCTGGGAACTGGCATCTACGGTAACAGTGAACCTTCCCATGTTATGATAAAATATCGCTATAATAAACAATATTCCCAAAAGAACCAGACACAGATTACGAATTTTCTTTACACTGTTTCTTCTGAAAACATTTTTAATTCCTAACCCGACTTCCTTTAACCAGTATTTAATCCGCCAGATAATGGATTTAAAATCTAACTTATCCATTTTACTCCTTTCTGATTCCGTTGATAATATTCTGACTCTTAAGCCGTTCATCACAGTTTAGGAAAATATCCACTAACTTAGGCTGAAACATCCTGCCTGATTCCCGGCTGATAGTCTCCATAATCTCATCATTACGTTCATATATATTGTAAGGCTTTTCCATAACGAGACGGTCATACATATCCGCAATGGCACATATTCTCGCCACCAGAGGAATTTCTTCTCCTTTGAGTCCCAGAGGGTATCCGCTGCCGTCAAAGTTCTCATGATGATATCTGGCGCAGTCCCTGGCATGGCGTTCCATTCTTTCGTTAAGTCTTTTATATACTATTTTATCGAAAGCTTTGTCCGCTAAAATAACATGCTCTTTAACAATTTCATTTTTGTTAATCTCCTCCGGAGGGACAAAAGCATAACCGATATCATGAAATTTGAAAACAGTTTTGGCATGGGGATAAAATTCTCTCTCAATACTGTTAATAAATGCAGCATCTCTTTCAATTACCCTGGTCATTATCTCACAATATCCCGCCACCCTCTGCATATGCAGCCTGATATCCAACGGTATCATTCCGTATACGGCTTCAACACTGAAATATTCATTTTGGGCAACTGTCTTAATCCGGCTTCTGTCTTCTGTTATCATACCGCTGTTCCCTTTCGATTAAATCAACGCAAAAAAGACATCTATAAATCAATTTTCAGAATTTATACATATCCCTAAAAAACATCATTTAACAGACCGACCCAAGTCTGTATAAATTATCCTTCTCGACAAAATTCTACCATAAAATCATCTTTATTGCAATGATTTAATAGATTCTATAAGATATCCCTCCCTTACGCTGGCGTTAATAAGTCTTATTTTTTCCACATCAAGATATCTGCATATTTCCCTGATTGCTATCATACCGGGAATAACGGTATATACCCTTTCCGGAATAACATGGCAAAGTATATTTACCGCATCTATCTTCATGTCATATATGC
>JBJEND010000174.1:0-1879 GCA_051880015.1 Butyrivibrio sp.
ATTAAAGAACTGGATACATGCTTCCGGGAAGCAGTGGAAAACGGGCACAGAAAGGTAATGGTGTTTGGCGACAGATTTCCTCTCAGGTATTTTGTGGAGGAATACGGACTGGAATATTTTGCCGCATTCCCGGGCTGTTCATCAGATACGGAGGCAAGTGCAGCTACGGTGGCATTTCTTATTGATAAAGTAAGGGAAGAGTCCATACCGGTGGTTTTTAAAATCGAATTAAGCAGTGACAGTATGGCAAGAACCATAGCGGAGGATACAGGTACCAGGGTTCTTACCTTTAACACCTGCCATAATATTACCAAAAAACAGTTCAAAGAGGGAGAAACCTATGTTTCCCTCATGTACCAAAACCTTGAAGCTCTAAAGGAGGCGTTGGAATAATGGCGCTTATAGAATGTAAGGATGTATGCCTGGGTTATGAAGGCAAAGTTATTCTTGAAGATATAAATTTCACATTAAAGGGCGGAGAATACCTTTTCATAGTGGGAGAGAACGGAACCGGCAAAAGTACCCTGATTAAAGGACTTTTAAGACTTATAAAGCCCATGTCGGGAAGCATAGTGACAGGGGACGGACTTAAAGCGGCTGAAATAGGCTATCTTCCCCAGCAGACTGTTGCCCAGAAGGATTTTCCGGCAAGCGTATATGAGGTGGTTTTGTCCGGAAGACTTAACAGCCTTGGATTTAAGCCTTTTTACGGACGTAAGGACAGACAGGCGGCCGTGGATAAAATGAAGCTTATGGGTATTGAGCACCTTAGGAATAAATCCTACGGAGACCTGTCAGGAGGACAGAAACAACGGGTTCTTCTTGCAAGGGCAATGTGTGCCACCAAGAAGGTTATTCTTCTGGACGAGCCTGCGGCAGGACTGGACCCCATTGTTACGGTGGAACTGTACGAACTCATTGCCAAAATCAACAAAGAATTGGGAATAACAGTAATCATGGTATCCCATGATATGGAAGCCATGGCAAAATATGCCGGATATGTTCTTCATTTGTCCCACAGACAGTTGTTTTTCGGAACAAAGGAAGAATACATGAATACAAAGGAAGGCCTTTTTTTTACTTCCGGGGAAGGAGCTGGAAACAATGCCGGAGATAATTGAAACAATGCTGTCTTATCCTTTTATGGTTAGGGCATTTACCGTGGGAATACTGGTATCGGTGTGTGCTGCCCTTCTGGGTGTAAGCATGGTATTAAAAAGATATTCAATGATAGGAGACGGACTGTCCCATGTGGGCTTTGCCGCACTGGCAGCAGCGTCAGCCGCTAATATTGCTCCCCTTAAAGTGGCGGTTCCCGTATGTATCGCTGCCGCTTTTCTTATGCTAAGGCTTAATGAAAGCAGTAAATTAAAAGGTGATTCAGCGGTGGCCATAGTATGCAGCGGAGCACTGGCCATAGGAGTAATGATTATATCCCTGTCTTCAGGAATGAATACAGATGTAAGCAACTATATGTTCGGAAGCATTTTATCCATCAGCAGTGAGGATGCCCTTGTAACCAGAATTTTATCTGTTGTGGTAATTATAGTATTTATTGTTTTCTATAACAGGATATTTGCAGTTACTTTTGATGAGACCTTTGCCAGGGCTACGGGAACCAGAGCAGGAATATATAACGGTGTGCTGGCTGCACTTACCGCAGTAACGGTGGTAATAGGCATGAGAATGATGGGAGCGTTACTCATATCAAGTCTCATTATATTCCCCAGCCTTTCATCCATGAGAGTGTGCAGAAAATATAAATCCGTCATGATCTGCTCGGTTGTTATTTCTGTTATATGTTTTCTGACGGGAATAACAGTTTCATTTATATATTCCACTCCGGCAGGAGCCAGTATTGTGTGCGTAAATCTTGCAT
>JBJEND010000175.1:0-8922 GCA_051880015.1 Butyrivibrio sp.
CAACAAACCCGGACTTTGCGGGTCCGGGTACTATAATAATTTCAGTTCAAAGATTAGCCATTATTCTTTTCCAAGTCGTCAAAAATGTAATCCAGAACCGGCGCCATTCCCACAAACTCGCAGCCATATGAATATTCGTCTTCGTTCAATGCCTCACAGCGTATTATCTTAACTACGCTGTACAATGTGGATTCATCATTCCCTATTCTCAGTGCCGCATTGAAATAATAATTAAGAGGAAGTGTACTCTTCGAAACAAATCCAATGCCATGCCTTGAAATATCTTTAACAATAATAGGAGAATTAATATTTATCTTATCGTTATCCTGATTAAACAGGGACGAGACTATTAAATCCAGCGTTACTCCCACTCGCCTGCTTTGTCTTCTTTCCTGCATATCACACCTCCGTGATGTTGCTTATACCATTATCATATAATAATAAATCGCATAAAACAACTTTTTTTTATAATATTCAGAAATTATTCAGAATTTCTTTTAACATATCGTTAACCATTCCCGGATTGGCCTTACCCTTCATCACCTTCATGGTCTGGCCTACCAGAAATCCGATGGCTTTTTCTTTGCCGTTTCTGTAATCTTCCACAGACTGGGGATTGGATGCCACTACTTCCTCAACGGCTTTTCTTAATGCACCTTCATCATTAACCTGTTTAAGTCCATGCTCTTCCACATACCTGTCCGGGTCAATGTTCTCATCGAAAATCTTTTCAAAAACCTCTTTGGCAACGGAGCTGTTAATAGCACCGGATTCCGTAAGATTAACAAGCTTTGCAAGATTTTCGGGAGAGAACGTAATATCCGTCACATCCATATTTTTCTCTTTGAGAATACGCATGGTCTCCACCATAAGCCAGTTGGAAACTTTTTTGGGCTTATTGCATATTGCTGTTGCCTGTTCAAATATATCGGCAAGTTTCTTGGAATCCGTAATAATATTTATATCATAATCCGGAATTCCGAATTCTTCCTTGTAGCGTTTCATCTTCTCTGTTTTGAATTCAGGCTGACGGCTTCTTATTTCTTCAAGCCATTCATCGCTGATATATACGGGAACCAGATCCGGGTCCGGGAAATATCTGTAGTCCTGGGCATCCTCCTTGGAACGCATGGCATATGAATATTCCTTATCGTCATTCCATCTTCTGGTTTCCTGAATAACAGGCTGTCCTGATTCCAACAAATCAATCTGTCTGTCTCTTTCTGCTTCAATGGCTCTTGCAATGGCGCTGAAGGAGTTGAGATTCTTGGTTTCGGTTCTGGTGCCGAACTCCGTCGCTCCCACTTCCCTTACTGAAAGATTCACATCTGCCCTCATGGAGCCTTCTTGGAGCTTACAGTCCGAAGCCCCCAGATACTGTATGATAAGGCGAAGCTTTTCAAGATATGCAATTACCTCTTCCGCACTTCTCATATCCGGTTCTGAAACTATTTCAATAAGAGGAACTCCCGAGCGGTTAAAATCCACAAGGGATACATCCTCCCAGTCATCATGTACCAGTTTGCCTGCATCCTCTTCCATATGAATTTCATGGATTCTCACAGGCTTAACCGTACCATCCGGCAGTTCTATGTCCACATGTCCGTCTCTGCATATAGGCAGATACAACTGGGAAATCTGGTAGTTCTGTGGATTATCCGGATAGAAGTAATTTTTTCTGTCAAACTTACAGTTCTGTGTAATCTTACAGTTGGTGGCAAGCCCTACTGCTGCCGCATATTCCACAACCTGTTTATTAAGAACAGGAAGAGAACCGGGCATTCCCGTACATACCGGACAGGTGTGGGTATTGGGTGCACCGCCAAAGGCAGTTGAGCAGCCGCAGAAAATCTTGGTCTTTGTAGCCAGTTCCACATGAACTTCAAGACCGATTACGGTTTCATAAGCTTTTGCCATTTTCTCTCTCCTCCTTATACAAATTTACCCCGTGCCTGCTCATATGCGTAAGCAGCGCGGATAAGATTCTTTTCCTTAAAGCAGTCTCCGATTAACTGCATTCCGATGGGAAGTCCCTTATCATCCTTACCACAGGGAACACTGATTCCCGGAAGTCCTGCAAGATTAACCGAAATGGTATAAATATCTCCCAGATACATTTTAATTGGATCCGAAAGGGAAGAACCCAGCTTTGGCGCAGTTGTGGGAGCTACCGGTCCCACTATTAAATCATATTTGGAAAAAGCATCGTCAAAAGCCTTTTTAATAAGAGCTTTTACCTTAAGTGCCTTAAGATAATATGCGTCATAGTAACCTGAGCTTAATACAAAGGAGCCCAACATAATTCTCCGCTTAACCTCGGCTCCAAAGCCTTCGGAACGGGTTTTCTTATACATATTATGCAGTCCGTCATAATCCTTTGCACGATATCCGTATTTTACGCCATCAAAACGTTCCAGGTTGGAGCTGGCCTCTGCTGCGGCGATTGTATAATAGGTGGGAATAGCATAATCCACAAGTTCAAGTTCAAATTCTTCTACAACTGCACCCTTTTCTTCAAGTATTTTAACTGCATCCATAACTGATTTTTTAACCTGCGGGTCAAGTCCCTCACCAAAATAGGTGGTAGGTATGCCTATCTTCAATCCCTTTACGTCATCTGTAAGGGCAGAAGTAAAATCTGTGTCATCCCGCTTTATTGAGGTGGAATCCTTGGGGTCATGGGCCGCAATCACTTCCATAATTGTGGCACAGTCTGTTACATCCTTGCACAGAGGTCCAATCTGATCAAGGGAAGAACCATATGCTATAAGTCCGTATCGGGATACTGTTCCGTAAGTAGGCTTCATTCCCACAACTCCGCAGTAGGAAGCCGGCTGTCTTATGGAACCGCCGGTATCTGAACCAAGGGCAAAAAAGCATTCCTTTCCTGCCACTGCCGCTGCAGAGCCTCCTGAAGATCCCCCGGGTACATGATCCGTATTCCACGGATTCTTTGTAGGACCGTAAGCCGAAGTCTCCGTAGTGGAGCCCATGGCAAATTCATCCATATTGGTCTTACCTATAATAACCGCACCAGCCTTTTCAAGACGCAAAACCGCCTCGGAAGAGAACTGGGGAATAAAGTTTTCCAATATTTTGGAAGAACAGGTAGTAAGCATACCTTCAGTACACATATTATCCTTAATGGCAACAGGTACACCTGCCAAAGGTCCTGTCAGACTGCCCTCCAAAATAGCCTTATCCGCTGCCTCTGCTGCCCTAAGCGCCGCCTCCTTATCGAAGGTAACATAGCAGTTGAGTGTTTCCTCGCTTTTTTCAATCTGTTCTATAACAGCTTTCATTGCTTCCACTGCAGTGGTATGTCCCGATTTAATTTCCCTCGCAAGCTCCACTGCGGTTAAATCCAATAAACTCATAAGTTTTTCCTTTCTGCCTAATCCACGGTCTTGGGTACAATAAATGCCTCATCGTTACGCTCAGGCGCATTCTGCAGGGTTGCCCTGCTTCCGTCACCGTTGGTAACCACATCTTCTCTCATGACGTTGTTCACGGGAAAAATATGGGACATGGGTTCCACCCCTGTTGTATCCAGTTCCCCTAATTTATCAATATAGTCCAACATACTTGCCATATCTTTTTTGGCATTTTCCTTATCCTCATTGGAAAGCTCCAGCTTGGCCAGTATTCCTACATATTCGATTGTCTCATCGCTGATCACGTTAGCCATAAATTCCGACCTTTCTGTTTAATCTCTGACTTTAATATGAACTTCACGAAGCTGCTGCTCGGTAACCTCATTAGGCGCTCCGCACATGAAATCCTGGGCAGTTCCGCTCATAGGAAAAGCAATAACTTCACGAATATTCTCTTCATTACAAAGTAACATAATCATACGGTCAACCCCCGGTGCCATTCCGGCATGAGGTGGTGCACCAAACTGAAAAGCATTATATAATGCCCCGAATTTAGATTTAAGAACCTCTTCGTCATATCCGGCGATTTCAAAGGCTTTAACCATTATCTGCATATCATGGTTGCGGACCGCACCTGAAGAAAGTTCAATGCCGTTACATACAATATCATACTGGTATGCAAGAATATCAAGAGGATCCTTGGTATTAAGGGACTCCAAGCCTCCCTGGGGCATGGAGAAAGGATTATGGGTAAATCCGATTTTCTTAGTCTCCGGATCCATCTCAAACATTGGGAAATCGTTGACATAGCAGAAGCGGTAAGCATTCTTCTCAATCAAATCCAGCTTCTGTCCCAGTTCGGTACGAATCATTCCGGCATAATATGCGGCTCTTTCTTCCTTATCTGCCATGAAGAAAATGGTATCACCTGTATTAAGTCCTGCAAGTGTCTTAAATTCCTCTTTGAATTCTTCCGGAATAAATTTATCAATAGGTCCCTTGTAGCTGCCGTCCTCCAGCACCTCAAGATATCCCAATCCGCCCATTCCAAGGTCAGTGGCAAATTTCAGCAGCTTCTCATGGAAGCCCTTTGACATATCAGCATGAACCCTGATGGCACGTACAGTCTTGCCTATAAACGGCTTGAAGGTACACTTCTGGAAGAAATCGGTAACATCTATAATTCTCAAAGGATTTCTCAAATCCGGCTTATCCGTACCAAACTCCAGCATGGCCTGCTTGTAGCTGATAATCGGATAAGGAGCCTTAGTGACCTCATAGCCCTTGGGAGCAAATTTTTCAAATGTAGCGGTTAAGACCTCTTCGCCTACCCTGAACACATCCTCCTGGGTGGCAAAGCTCATCTCAAAATCCAACTGATAAAATTCTCCCGGTGAACGGTCAGCTCTTGCATCCTCATCACGGAAGCAAGGCGCAATCTGAAAATACTTATCTATTCCCGATACCATTAAAAGCTGCTTGTACTGCTGTGGTGCCTGGGGAAGGGCATAAAATTTACCCTTGTATTTTCTGGAGGGAACAATATAGTCCCTTGCTCCTTCCGGAGAGGACGCACAGAGTATAGGCGTCTGTATCTCAATAAATCCCATTTCCGTCATTTTTTCACGGAGGAATGCAATAACCTGTGAACGGAACAGAATATTGTTCTTCACTTTTTCATTACGCATGTCCAGATATCTGTACTTAAGGCGGACAGATTCACTTACCTCCTTGGATGTCTGGATTTCAAAAGGAAGTGTTGTATACACCTGTCCCAGGGTGGTAATTTTGTGGGCTTCCAGTTCAATGGTTCCTGACTGAATCTTGGGATTATAGGTCTCTTCATCCCTCTGTTCCATTAAACCTTCAACGGAAATACATTCCTCTTTCTTAATTCCCTTAAGTAATTCCGTATCCCTTATAACCACCTGAAGTACACCATACATATCCCTTAAATCTATAAAGGATACTCCACCGTGGTCACGGATATTCTCTACCCAGCCTGCAACCTTAATCTCTTTTCCAATGTCTGCTTCGCTGACAAGGTTAAGTGTTGTGTCTCTGTAAATGTTTCCCATCTTCTAAACTCCTTTAATAAAAATTCGGCAAAAAAAGCCCGGAATACACAGTTAATGTATTCCGGGACGAATAAATAAATTTATCCGCGGTACCACCCGCATTGAGTATAAAATACTCCTACTCTGAAGCACTTAACGCGTGCCACGGACACACCTACCTGCCAAAGCTCTCGGCATGCCGGCTCCTGAGTGTTCCCTTGCTTCGTTCCACCTGAAGTCACTCTCAGTCGGTGATGACCTCTTCCTGTCGGGTTCCATAAGCGCGAGTCTCATTCTCTGCCTTTTTCTGATAATGTAGTATTGTAACATATAAATTTTCCAAATGCAATAGAAAATATGCGGTTAATTCCACTCTCCGGTGAAAACCTCGGCAGCTTCTCCCTGCATATAAACAGTGTTTTCCTGTCTGTCCCAGGTGATAAGCAAATCCCCGCCCAGAAGCTTAACCGTAACCGTGTCATTGCACAATCCGTTAAGCATGGACGCAACACCCACGGCACAGGCTCCCGTTCCGCATGCCATAGTCTCTCCCGAGCCTCTCTCCCACACACGCATTGACAGTGTATCTCTGTCAATTACCTTAACGAATTCGGTATTAACCCTGTCAGGGAAAATCGGTGAATTTTCAAACAACGGACCCACCTGCTCAATAGGAAGATTGACAATAGCATCCATGTATGTAATACAGTGGGGATTGCCCATGGATACGCAGGTAATGTTATATTCCCGGTCTCCTATCACTACGGGCCTGTCAATTACATTCTCTCCCGGAAGCTTTACAGGGATTTCTTCCGGTTTCAAAATCGGAGCCCCCATATTAACCCTTACCGAGGTTACTTTGCCGTTCTCGGTAAAAAGTTTAAGATATTTTATGCCTGCAAGAGTTTCAACGGAAATATCCGTTTTATCCGTAAGCCCGTTATCGTATACATATTTACCCACGCAGCGTATTCCGTTTCCGCACATTTTTCCCTGAGAACCGTCTGCATTATACATTTCCATGGTAAAATCTGCTACGTCGCTTGGTTTAATTAATATCAGCCCGTCAGAGCCTATGCCCTTGTGTCTGTCACTGACTTTCACCGCTGTCTCGGAAGGATTCTCTACCTTTTCCTGAAAGCAGTTTACATATACATAGTCATTGCCGATTCCGTGCATTTTAGTAAACTTCATATATATCAAATTCCTTTCACATACTGTTTTTACTTTGCTATTATCTCACCCGGCCGGAGAAAATACAAGAAAAATCCGAATTGACAGATATAATTAACAATGTTATGATATTAGCATCTTAAGGAGAGAGGTGAAAGGATGAGAATATAATTTGCTTTTGTTTACATGAGGTTTTATGACAGTATTGGATTTTTCATACTGTTTTGTCATGTTGCCAAAAGTGGATTATGTTCTCATAACCTCTCTTTTTGTGTGCATTAATATATGTTTATGAGGCTATGTATGAACTGAACCCTTTGGCAGCAAACGGTTATTTTTGAACCTGTAAAGGAGGAATATACATGGCACAGATAAACGTAGATAACTTAACTTTTGCATATGAGGGAAGCTTTGACAACATATTTGAGAACGTATCCTTTTGCATAGATACGGACTGGAAACTAGGTTTTATAGGGCGCAACGGCAAAGGGAAAACAACATTTCTTAATCTTCTGATGGGAAAATATCAATACACAGGAGTAATAAGTACTTCAACGTTATTTGATTACTTTCCGTATCAGCTTTCCCAAAGGCAAATGACGCTTCCTGCTGCAGAATTTACAGACGAACTTAAAAACGGCTGTGAACTGTGGAGGGTAATATGTGAGCTGGAGCAGCTTCACGAAAGTGCGGAAATATTATACAGGCCCTTTATAACCTTAAGTCCCGGTGAACGCACCAAAATCCTGTTGGCCATACTTTTTTCAGGTGATAACGACTTTCTTTTAATTGACGAACCTACAAATCATCTGGACATGGCTGCCCGAAACAATGTGAAAGAATATCTGGCATCCAAAAAAGGCTTTATCCTTGTATCCCATGACAGAGATTTGCTGGATGCCTGCATCGACCATGTTCTTGTATTAAACAGGCAGTCTATTGAAGTACAAAGCGGTAATTTTTCCTGCTGGTGGGAAAACAAACAGCGCAAAGATAAATTTGCAATGGATGAAAATGAAAAGCATCTTAAAGAAATAGGTAAACTCAAGGCTTCTTCTGCCCGGGTTTCCCAATGGGCAGATAAAAATGAGAAGACAAAAATAGGATTTGACCCGGTAAAGGAGCATGACCGCTGTATCAGTACAAGGGCATATATAGGGGCTAAAACCAAGAAGATGCAGAGCCGGGTGAAGCAGATGAAAAAAAGAATCAACCGGGAAATCGAGGAAAAGGAAGGCCTGCTGTCAGATTTGGAAAAGGTTCCCGATTTAAAGCTTATGTCCCTTACACACTATAAGAAAACTCTGGTTAATGTCAGGGAATACTCTGTTAAATACGATGCCTCAAAAGAAGTCCTTTCAAACATTACTTTCTGCATTAATGCCGGAGAGCGCGTAGCACTTAACGGCGAAAACGGATGTGGCAAATCCACACTAATAAAAATGATTTTACAAAAAGCAGGTTATAGTTCTGTTCCTATGCCGGTTATTGAATCAGGTATCTGCGAAACCGCCTCCGGCCTTATTATTTCATATGTAAATCAGGATACCTCCATGCTGCAGGGAAGTTTTTCAAAATACTGCACAGAACATATGCTGGAGGAAAGCCTCCTATGCGCAATTCTCAGACAGCTTGGCATGGAGCGGGTGCAGTTTCAAAAAAATATAGAGGATTATTCCGAGGGTCAGAAAAAGAAGCTCCTTATAGCCTCCAGCCTGATTACCCCTGCACATCTGTATATATGGGATGAACCGCTAAATTACATCGATGTATTTTCCAGGATGCAAATTGAAAAGTTACTGGATAACTACAATCCCACGATGCTGTTTGTGGAGCATGATGTCAGTTTCCGTGAAAAGGTAGCAACCAGAACCATTGAATTTTAAGTCAGTATTTCATTCCCTATATATTCACTTTAATTATTGCCTGTAAGCCTGATTTCGAACTCAGCGGAATATTCTCCTACATATATAGTATAAATGCCTTCCTGCAATCTGCCGGATGGAATATCCGATTCATATGCAGATGTAGCATCTACCTCTATGGAATATTCACTGCTCTCGTTATACAGATACAGTATCTCTCCGTCGCTGTTTCGAACGAGCTTCACAGTATCGCTTACTGCTACGTCCTTTTCTGTACCGTTTAATATACGAAAATAGACTCTGTCCTTTCTGTAATTGTAGACCTCTATACTTACCAGTCCATTCTCAGGAGTATTCTTGCCCGCGAGCTCCTCAGCAGTTTTCTCCTTTGTAACAAGCCCCGGCTCTAAGGTTCCTCTCTCCTTGTATTGTTCTATCACCTTATCAATCTCA
>JBJEND010000176.1:0-8727 GCA_051880015.1 Butyrivibrio sp.
TACCACGTCTTCGCCGTAACGTCCTTTCAGGTACTCCAGAAGATTATTAAACGCCCCGTCATATTCCGGAAGTTTTCTGTCCTGTATATGTTTTTCATAATCAAGGAGTTTTTCCAGTATCTGTTCATTTTCAGTCTGCTCCCGGTTAAGTTTGTACAAAAGTTCCTCTGTTATACCGTCAAGCTGCTGTGCATTCTGTCCTCCGTATACGGTTTTCATCTTATCCAGTTTTGCTTCTGTAGCTTTGTTACCTTCCAGTTCATTTAAAAGGAAGTTTTCTTCTTCGGACAGTTTTGCCAGGCTTCCCTCAAGAGCGATTCTTTCATTATAATTTTCCGTATTACTCTTCTCTATTTCCCTGATGGTCTGTTCTGTTTTAGCAATTTCCTGTTCACTGACGTGAATTTTGCTGACAGTTTTTTCATAGAGCTCTTCTGCACTGTCTGCCACAAGCATTCCGCAGGACTGCATAAGTGCATCCAGTTCTTTGTTGATGGCATCCGCCTCTTTTTCCAGGCCCTGCAGCACACCCTCTGACTTTTTAATTTTTCCGAAGATTTCCTGTTCATTTTCAAAAGTCCGGGAATACTCTTTTTGGGCTCTTTCAAATCTATCTTTGCCAAGTTCTTTTTGGGCAGACATATCCTTTATTTTTTCGGAGACAAATATTTCTTTGGCCGCAGCAAGTCCTGCCATTTCTTTAAGGGCATCGCTTTCCTTAAGGCTTCTGCTGTTTATAAGCTCTCTGGTCTCATCCCTGAGTTTTTTATTTTTAAGGTAATCGCTGTAATCAGCAGCATTCTCTCTTAAAAACAAATCTTTTCTGATTCCTTCCCTTATCTCGGACTGCCCTTTAAGTCTGGCTGTTGTCTCTTCAATAAGGCTGTCAAGCTTTTCCAGTTCTATATACTCTGTCTCTATTTCCGCAAGAGATACCCGTCTTTCTTCTCCGGAATATTTATCCTTCAATTCTTCCAAAGACCTGACAAGTTCCTCGATTTCTGCTTTTGTGGCATTTGCTTTTCCACGACAGATTAAAAGAGTATCCAAAAGTTTTTTCTGTATACTTTCTTTTTCGGAGTACATCTCTTTGAATTCCCACAGACCTGCCCCAAAATTTTCCAGCAGACTTATCTGCTCATCATAACGGTTAATTTCGCCTCTGCGCCTGGATAATTCAATTAATTTATCTTTGATGTCCAAAAGTGTCCGGGCCATCTCTTCATCGTCTCCGGTTTGGGAACCCTTGCGTATGCGGTTGTTGTAGGATTTCTCTATTATCTCCTCAATCAGCAGATCCTCCACTACCTTACGGGTGGTTTTATAATTATTTTCAAAATAAGTTCTTACATGGCCTTCCGTTTTGTTAATTCCCCGGATAATCTCCCACTGACTTTCATAAAGTCCGTAATTGCTTATAAAGTTCTGGTAATCCCCTTTCCGCTCAAAAATACGGACACTTACTCCAAAATCCTTTCGCTCCAAATCCCTTAGATAGCTTTTTAGTCCGTTATATGTAATCCTCTCTCCATCTTTTACAAGGGGGAGGTTCTTAATGTCATTTTCTCCGAACTCCCTGTAAAAAATACAGTAATTAAAATATTCGATATTAGCAGTCTCATTGCCGGTATCTGTTTCATCTCCCTGCTCTCTTCCCTTTCTGGCGCAGAAGCCCGTGGTCATATATTTAAAGCCGTTCTTAACATCGCAGGAGTCCAGCTTCCATTCCACCAGGGAATGAATAACCGTATTGTTATTACCTGAGCGGAACAGCTTCTCAATAGGCTGCTTATCATCCAATGTACAGTTTGGGAGCATATTCTGGAGCAAAAGCAGCATAAGAACGCTTTTACCACCACCATTGGCCAAATCGTATATGGTATTTTTACCTGAAAGACGCATCAGGAAATCATCATAGAACTGTGTTCCGAAATTATATTTTATGTTATTTACACGAATTCTGTTTATCTGGGCCATTTCCTACTCCTCTCCCGGATTACCGTTCAAAATATCGTACAGTCTTCCCCTGTTGTTTTCAAAATAATTCTCCGCAATGGCTTTAAATCTGTCTGTAGGAAAATATCTTTCCCCTGCTTCCGTAAAAAGATTCTGGGAAACCAAAAAATTAAATGTTGTTTTAACATATCCCGATTTGGAATTTCTGGCGGCACGTATGCCATTGACGTCCTCCGAACTCACCGCCAAAAGCTCATCCCACAAAAGTGCAAGAGCCTTAAAGGATTCCTCCTCGGCCTCTTCCATTACAATCCCGGCAGAATTGTCTATAAGTCCTGCAAGCACTGCATCCGTCCGGCGTATCACATCCTCTATGCGGATATACTCCAGATATGTACTGCTTGCGGAATCACGGTAGAATTCCGTGATAATATTAAAAATTATCAGATATACCATAAACAGCTCTTTATTGAGTTTAAGTCCCATTATTCTCTTAAGCTCTTCATTGGTGTATCCGAATATCCTGTTATTATTGCCTGCGCTTATGAAAAGGGAATTATTATATTCATACAGATGTATATCCAGCTTTTTAAATATTTTCATGGTAATATCATATACTTCACTGTTATGACTGTATTCTTCATACAGCATGGCACTGCTTCCTTCGGCACAAACTTTTTCTCCCATAATAAGTGCCGAAACAATATCCAGTGCCTTTTCAAAATTTCTGTTATCCATATGCTCTCCTTAAATCCTACGCACCGTAAAGTCCGTAACTGATGAATATTCCCCAAGCTCCAGCTCCCTTGGCTGCCCACCTGCCAGTTCAAGTTCAAAGTGCATTCCAAGATACGGAGCAAAAACCGGTTCTTCAAGAAATTCTTTAATTATTCCGTCTAAGAAGGTTTCCGAAAAATCCTCTCCTTTAGCCAGTATGTAGTCCTTTTTTCCGCACAGATGAACAAGAAAAGCGTAATAATCCCCATTTTTAAATACTTCAGTGGATAAAATGCTTTCCACCCTTTTATTGTAGTCTTCAAGGGAAATTTCCCGTTTATCCTCCAGCAGTTCAAGAAGTATGACAAAAAGTGTCCTGCAGTTGGCGGTAAATCTTCTCTCCGCCAGTTCATCTTCAAATATAATCTCCTGTTCAGGCTCATCAATAACTTTCTCCGGGGTTTCCCTCTGTTCAGGCCTGTAGCTTAACAAATCCTCAATTTTGGACAAATCAAACAGCTTATTAATCTTTGGTTCCCAGAAAGGAGCAGTAATATATTGCAGGAAATCCACCCTGTTATTCTTTATAGCGTTTTCCCTCACATTCACAAAATCAAACCGGCTTCTCAAGCGGCTCAGCTTGGAACGGCGTATGATTTCATCGGCTTTAATTCCCAGGTCCGTACATGCTCTTAAGAGTTCGCTATGATTGTTCATGGCCACCTTAAGTTCAGTGTCAAGACGGTATATCTCTCCGGAGGTTTTATAAAACCGGGTATCATCCCCGGATAGTTTTTCATTCTCCCCACGCTTAAGTGCCGCTTCAATCAGTTCTTTATTTTTAACAAAAAGCTTCTGCTCCTCGTCAAACCATCTTATTCCGGTATCAAAGAAATGTTCATATGCCTCCATTCCCGCAAAAACATCTGTGGTAAGTAAATCAATAACTTTGTTTTTACGCAGGCGAAGTCTTTCTACTTCCTGATTAATCCTTCTTACTACCTCTGTTCCCCCTTTAAAATCTTCGGAACGAATCATTTTCTCCAGAAGGAGCTGCTCCACACTTATCCTGCTTTCATCCTTAATTTCTTTGGTATCAAGATAAAATTCAATTCCCTCCGGGCTTATGGAATACCACACAGTTCCGTCCTGAATCCTGCTCTCAAAAAGCTTTACGCGGGATATTTTTTTGACCCGTTCCACCGGATCATAATATTCAAAACAAAAGGGCTTTCCGTCATTCCTTAATTTATCAAAAATGTAATCCACCAAAATCTTATTATCCTGCTCATCCAGAATAATTCCAAAGTCCCTGCGGATACATTGTGTCATAAATTCATAATAACGGCTGTAGGTGACATCCTGCTCTTTAAAATTATTTTCCTCAATAAAAAAGCGCAGAACAGCCATCAAAATATAACCCATATCCAAATTGTCGTATTTCCCATCCATAAACCATGAAAAGGATATTTCCGATAATTTGAAAAATGGATAATATTTCTTCAGGTTGAGCATGCGCTCTCTGTGATCTGTTATTATATCGTTGACCAAAATATGCTCTTTCGGCATTGTATCCTCCGATTTACAGTTCCGTTCTACCTTCAAAAGCCCGAAGCAGTGTTACTTCGTCTATGTATTCCAAATCTCCTCCCACCGGTACTCCGCTGGCAATTCGCGTGACCTTTATACCTGTGGGCTTAATTATTTTGGACAGATACATAGCCGTTGCCTCCCCTTCGAGACTGGAATTGGTGGCAATGATAACCTCATCCACATCCTGCTGGAGCCTTACCAGCAGTTCTTTAATCCTGATATCACCGGGGCCTACTCCTAACATAGGAGAAATTGCTCCTCCAAGTACATGGTATACCCCCTTGTACTTGCCTGTTTTCTCATATGCAGCCAAATCCCTTGCATTTTCCACCACCATAATTTCCTTATGGTTACGCTCCGGATCTGAGCAGATTGGGCATTCCTCCCTGTCTGTAAGCGTACAGCATGTCTTACAGTGACGCACCTTAGCCTTGGCTTCCGTAATAGCCAAAGCAAGACTCTCTGCCCGCTCCGCAGGCATATTGACAATATGAAAAGCAAGGCGTTGAGCGGTTTTCGCCCCAACGCCCGGTAAAGCTGCCAGTTCTTCAATTAATTTACTAATCTGACTTCCGTAGTAATCCATTAAAATCCAAAGCCCCCAAGGCCGCCTGTAATTTTGGCCATTGATTCCTGTGAAAGCTCTTCTATCTGACGAATAGCTTCATTGGTAGCAGCAACAATTAAATCCTCCAGCATCTCTATATCTTCCGGATCAACTACTTCCGGAGATAATTTTACCTTTAATATTTCTTTTTTACCATTAATGGTTACTTCAACGGCTCCGCCTCCGGAAGAAGCGGTAATCTCCTTCTCCTCCAGCTCCTTCTGCTGTTCCTCCATCTGTCTTTGCATTCTCTGGGCCTGCTTCATTAAGTTGTTCATATTGCCGGGCATTCCTCCGCCCGGATAGCCTCCACGCTTTGCCATAAATAAATCCTCCTAATCTTCTACCGATATATTCATTTTAACATATTTTTCCACGTCCTCAAAGGACTCTTCAAAAGTTGTATTATCTGTAAGCAGTCTGATTTCCAGTTCTACATCCTTGCCTATTGTATTCCGGATAATATTTTTTAACATTGTAACAGAATCGTCTGTATTCAGATATGAATGGATAAAAGGGTCATCCGTAACTATAACCAGCCTATTCTCTATTACGGTTATTCTTGCCGCCTTCAAAAAACTTGTATATACTCCGTCGGTCTGCCCCACTATTCCCTGCCAGTTCCTGGCAACAGCCGATAAATCCTCCGGCAATGCCTTAATCTCCTGTCTTACTGTTTCATGGCGGGGTACAGGTTCCACCGCCTGGGTGCCCGCCGGTTTTTCAGGTCTTAAGGCCACCAGAGCCAGCATATCTTCTTTCTCTTTGACCAGATTCTCCAATGCTTTCAGTCTCTCACAGACAGATTCCATATCTGTTTCCATCTGTGGCTTTGTCATTTTAATAAGAGCCACTTCCACAAGAACCCTCTTTTGTGTTGCGTATTTAATTGACGCAGAAAGCTCTGAAAGAATTCTTATATAACGCATTATAGCGGATTCTTCCACCATATACGCCTCTTCCTTAATACGCCTTATATTCTCCGCTGACATATCCAGCATGGTCTCGGCGGTCCGGGCGGTCTTCACCAGAAGCAGATTTCTCAAATACCAGGTAAAATCCCCAACCAACTGGGACAAATCCCTGCCCTGGAGTATCATATCGTCCAGCTTGCATATGAGACCTGTAACATCACCGTTTATAACCATGCGGAGCAAGTTGGAAAATTCTTCAGTATCAACTGCCCCCAGCACCTCCAGCACATCTTCATAGGTGAGCTCCTGCCCCATATAAAACGCCATACACTGGTCCATAAGACTTAAGGCATCTCTGAGTGCTCCATCTGCTTTACCGGCAATATACCGCAAAGCCTTATCTTCAACCTGTATCTGTTCTGCCGCAGCCAGTTCCTTAAGTCTGCCGGTAATTACTTCAACAGGGATTCTCTTTAAATCGTACCTCTGACATCGGGACATAATGGTAATGGGAATCTTATGTGCTTCCGTTGTGGCCAGAAGGAAAATAACATATGAGGGCGGCTCCTCCAGTGTTTTAAGAAGAGCGTTAAAAGCTCCGATGGAAAGCATATGCACCTCATCAATTATATAGACCTTATACCGTCCCTCTGTAGGTCTGTATGCCACTTCTTCCCTTATTTGTCTGATATTGTCCACACCGTTGTTACTGGCAGCATCAATCTCTATTACATTAAGTGATGAACCTTCGGCAATCGCCCTGCACATCGGACATTCTCCACAGGGATTGCCATCCACGGGATGTTCACAGTTAACTGCTTTGGCAAATATCTTAGCCATGGTGGTTTTACCGGTACCTCTTGTTCCGCAGAAAAGATAGGCATGCCCGATTCTGTCCGATTCTATTTGATTTTTCAGTGTAGTAACTATATGGTCCTGTCCCTTGACATCATCAAAGCTGTCAGGCCTCCATTTTCTGTACAGTGCTGTATACGACATGGTCTTTTCCCGTTCGTCCTCTCAAATAATCTCAAACAGAAATATTTTATCATATTCGGGGTAAAATAACAAATATTTCATTCAATAAAAAATCCATGCATTCCGCTTCGAATGTGTCATTCTATCCAGGCACCCTTGCGGCACATAAGAGGTTCCGCTTAATGCTGCTTCGTTCCCGACCTGACATGGTTCACAGATTCTTATTGCGCAAGACCCGGATAAAACACATCCTCCACGGAATATCACCCCTGCTAAAGCGTTCAGGTACAAGGGTCCGCTACACCCCCGGCTGCATGGAAGAGTTAACATATTAAATTATCAACAGGAGAGTTAATAAAATCTCCACTCAATTTGTATATCATACAACGAAGATTTTTTCAATAGTTAATTACATATTCTGCCGTGATCTATTTCGCATATAGTATCACATAATACATCAATATCCTCCCTGTTATGACTTACCAACAATATAGTCTTCCCCTGTTTTTTCAGGTTTAGCAAAATTTTTCTGATATCTTCAACACCTTCATTGTCAAGTCCGTTCATGGGCTCGTCCAGTATAAGTGTGTCCGGTTCTTCCATAATTGCCTGGGCAAGTCCAAGACGTTGTCTCATTCCAAGACTGTATTTTCTTACCTGCTTTCGAGCATTATCCTTAAGTCCTACCAGCTCTAAAGTTTTTTCTATCTCATTCCTGCCGATTTTACGGTTGAGAGCAGCAAGTATTTTTAAATTCCTGTATCCGCTGTAATATGGTATAAATCCGGGAGTTTCAATTATTATGCCCGTATCTTCTGGAAAATCCACATCCCTGCTGATTTCTTTCCCGTTAAAAAATACCGTGCCGGATGTAGGTTTGACAAATCCGCAAATACATTTCAACAGCATGGTTTTACCTGAACCGTTTCTTCCCAAAAGTCCATGGATTTTCCCTTTTTCAAAGCTTATGTTAATATCAGATAAAATAACATCTTTTTTTATTTTTAAATTAAGATTATTTATAACAATTATATTGTCACTGTCCATTTTCTACTCCTCCATCTCCGATATTTTTGAAAAATCGTATCTTTCAATTAACCGACTTGAAACAAGGTATAATATGATAATAAAAACAACAAAATATATAAATGACAGTCTTATGTCAAAATACTGTTTGTTATATATTAGATTATAATGGACCCATGGCAAGGTATGAGATGCCGGAAATACCCATTTAAAACTGCTTCCGACTTCCACCAGAGCACTTCCGGCACAAATAACCATCCCCGTAACTGCAATTCCCGCAGTTCTCTTGCCTATGGTAAATCCCATAAGTAAAAGCATGGATATCAGTATAAGATACAATGTCATAAGTCCTGCGGAAAGTGCAAATGCTTCAACAGGGGAAAGATTGTTATATAATCTGCCGGTAAAAAGAATGGCCAAAAGACTCTGGGATTGTTCCGGATTATACTTAACAAATTTTGTTGCCACTTCGCTCCATTTATTGTAAGTAAAACAGTTTCCCAATACGCATACAGACGAACACAATACTGTGGAAACCACAAAGGTAACGGAAGCCATAACAGAGAAAATAAACTGCCCAAACATCCAGTTTTGTTTTCCCACTCTCTGTATATAATACATGGAATTGCCGTCCACCTTTGGAAAATCTCCCATAAGAGCCATATACACGGCAGGCATAATCAGCAGAAGCAATGTGGAATTACATATTGCGATAAAAGGCTCCAGAATCATTAACCCGGTATTCATGTTGGATGCTGCTTTGAGCATCTCCTTAATTATGTAATCATATATAAATATTATCATTACGGCAAACATGAGCATTTTAGGATTGCATATCCACTTAACGTATTCGGTTTTAGCCAGGTTAAAAGATTTTTTTACGAGACTATGAAATAAAGTCTGTAAATTAGATCTTCTATGATAATGATACGGCTG
>JBJEND010000177.1:0-8642 GCA_051880015.1 Butyrivibrio sp.
AATAGTTCCGCTGGAGGAGCCAAACAAATCCCTGTAGCGGTCACGGGCATAATCATCCGTGTCGGAATAGTTGATATCGACTGATATAAAAGCCACATTTCCGTATTGGGTTATGGGCTTCATATCTTCCAGAAGTTTTGCTTCTTCTGAGCTGGTAAGCAAATCAGCCCCATCATCAATTATTACCTCGTATCCCGTAGAGGGATTACTGTATTCGGAGCCGGCCAGGCATGTATTTACGGCTATACTGCACATAAGTATTACCGTAAGACATAATAAACCTAATTTACGCACGATCATCACCCCCCTTTCTGTCAAACTGGGGAAGTCTTCGGGTAGCCAGTATATTATATTTTCTGATAATTTCTATATTAAGCAATACAATCATTATCAGGGAAAACATCACTGCACCATAGTAAAATAAGTCGGATGCAGGCTTAAATAAGGCAACAATAAATGAAAGCGATAATGTGATTATGCTTAGGGCAAATCCCGGAGATTTGGCCTTCATATTGTGTTTTTTGGCAGAATGATTGCCGATGCATGTGGTAATTATGGTACCTGCCAGAAGTATGGATATGAACAGGGGTGATGCTTTTGACATTACTTCAGGTGAATTCAGAAGCACTATTACCATTGGCAAAACAAACATGACTGCCCAGATAATGAAAAAAATGATAGTAAATGCTTTACCTCCTGAGGAAGTTTTCTTTTTGGTGGTTTTCTTAGGCTTACCGGAGTCGGTGAAGCCTCTTACCGCCTTGTATTTCTTATACATAACTCCCTTATCCTCAACCATTGAGTCCTTTTTGGCAATGGCAGAAATCTCTGTGGCATAGATTATGGAAGAGACAAGTGACAGTACGCATGCTACAGTCATTGTAAAA
Source organism: Butyrivibrio sp. (assembly GCA_051880015.1). Lineage (GTDB taxonomy): Bacteria > Bacillota > Clostridia > Lachnospirales > Lachnospiraceae > Eshraghiella. The sequence continues at coordinate 888 of JBJEND010000177.1, forward strand.
GGGGCCGTAGGATTAAGCAAAAGCGTAAAAAGCAGGAAAATCGGCAGTGCAATTAATAAAGAGCATAATAAATATTTTCCCACGGATACAGGAAAATCCGCAGCAACCTTACCGGTCTGACCATTTACTGTGGCATAGGCCACACGGTTACCCTTGCGGTATGACATAAACCATACGGGAAACATCGTACTGTCGGTTTCTTTACATGTGGTATACAAAGCCCGGTTCTGCTGGGTAAGATCTGTCGGTTCATCAATGGTTATGCCGAAGAACTCCGGGCTGGTGCGGACCTTGCTGAAGGTGGACTCGTTGGCGTACATCATGGCATCATCAGCGTATACATTGGAATCTATATCGGCAATATCTGCATAAAATCCGCTCAGTACAGCAGGGTGGAAAGTCCTCATTCCTTTTACATCGAAGGGAGCAATGGAACTGCTGATGCTGTCATAAAATGAAGAGGAAGCATCATAAGAAAGACCCTTATAGTAAGCGTCAGCATTAAAATGCAGGTTGAAGTGGTTAGTTATTATGTAATCACCGCTTCGGTGGGATTCTTCTCCCTTCAGAAAGGTAAATGACTTCTGCTCAATGTAATAAGTCCAGTAAGGCATATATATGCCCCTGAAACTGTCAATATATTGGGGATTTTTAAATTTCCCCGGAGTGAAGAAAGAACGTCCGATGAATTTTTTGAAGGCTTCCTTGCAGTCATCCTTAGTCTGACGGAAAGGAATGATGTAGTTGGGACGTTTTGCCTTGCTAATGCGACTGGATAAAACTGTGGAAGCACCGCAATAGCTGCAGAATTCGGCTGCGGAATTCTCCGGACCGATAATCTCGCCTCCGCAGTGGGGGCAGGTGAAAACTGTAACGTCATAAAAAGAATCCTTAGCCCCTCCGATATCATCATCCAGAGAGTAGGGATCCACAAGACGACTGCAGTAATCGCATTTTAATTGCTGGGAAGGAATATCATATCTTAATCCTCCACCACAATCGGGACATTGATACATATGTTTTCTCCTTGCATAAAGTTAATAAGATATATATATTTTAAATGTTAAGGTAAATAATGTAAATAAAAAAGTTTGGAGTATGTTATGAAAATTATAGGATATATTAAAACGGATTTCCCCGATAAATTCGGGATACCCAGACAGAGCGGGCTTGTGCCTGAGTTAAAGGGCGAAATAATTTTTAATAAAGAGTATGCCGTTTCGGAAGCAGTGCGGGGGCTGGAGGAATATTCACATATATGGATTTTGTGGCAGTTCAGTAAGAATATTAAAGAAAAATATTCACCTACTGTGCGTCCTCCACGTCTGGGAGGGAACAAAAGGATGGGTGTGTTTGCCACCCGTTCACCCTTCAGACCCAATCCCATCGGGCTTTCCGTAGTGAAACTTGAATATATTGAATTAAGAGATGACGCAGGACCGGTGCTTCATGTTAGCGGAGCGGACTTAATGGATAACACTCCCATATATGATATAAAGCCGTATCTGCCCCATATAGATGCCATACATGATGCAAGGGGAGGATTTTCCGGGCAGTTTAAAGACTATTCCCTGGAAGTGGATTTCCCCGGGGAACTTTTAAAAACAGTTCCGGCAGAAAAACAAAGTGCCCTTTTGAAGGTGCTTGCAAATGACCCCAGACCTTCCTATCAAAATGATACTGAAAGGGTTTACGGAATGTTTTTTGCAGGCATGAATATAAAATTTTCTGTTGCTGATGGGAAGATTTTTGTAAAATCTATTGAGAAATTATAAATTATTCTTGCTTTTTTTTGATTTATAGTCTATATTACCTTTTGTAAAAAAATTATTCTGGAATGTTGTGTGTTTTTTTAAGGAGGGAAATAACATGGCAAAGAAATTAAATGAAACAGAAAAAGAAGTAAAGACAGAAGTTAAGTCAGAAGTTAAAGAAGAAACCAAAAAAGCGGCACCTAAGAAGGCAGCAGCTAAGAAGGAAACTGCTAAGGCAGCACCTAAGACAGCAGCTAAGAAGGAAGTTTCCGCTGATGTATTTGTCCAGTTTGCAGGCCGTCAGGTAATGGAAAAAGACGTTGAAGAGCGCATTAAAGCAGCTTATGTTGCAGAAGGACACAGAGCTTCTTCAATCAAGAACCTTAAGATTTATATTAAGCCTGAAGAAAATGCAGCTTATTATGTAATCAATGAGGACAATGCCGGAAGAGTAGATCTTTTTGCATAATTAAAGTACATATTTTAAAGAGGATGCCGGATAAAATTGTATTTTATCCGGCAAATTAATTTTATAACGGTTTTTATGCTTCCATTTTGCTGTTGTTTTGTGATATCATTAAATGGTTTGATAACGTTATGAAGATAAGAAAGGTACGGAAATGGATTTATTTAACATTTTATCTATGATAGGCGGACTTGCATTGTTCCTTTTCGGAATGCATGTCATGAGTGATTCTCTTGCTAAACTTTCAGGCGGCAAAATGGAGAAGATTCTTGAAAAACTCACCTCCAACAGATTTAAAGCAGTGATTCTGGGTGCAGGAGTAACGGCGGTTATACAGTCTTCATCAGCCACTACGGTTATGGTTGTTGGATTTGTTAATTCAGGTATTATGAAGCTGTCACAGGCAGTGGGTGTTATTCTGGGTGCCAATGTGGGTACCACCATTACTTCATGGATTTTAAGTTTAACGGGAATTGAGAGCACTAATTTCTGGGTTCAGCTTTTGAAGCCTACGTCCTTTTCTCCTGTTCTGGCCATAATAGGAGCAGCTCTTTTATTATTTGCCAAAAAGGACAAGCATAAGGATGTGGGAACAATTCTCGTAAGCTTTGCCGTTCTTATGTTCGGAATGAATATGATGAGTGATGCAGTGGCTCCATTAAAGGACAGCCCTACATTTACTAATTTTTTCACTCTGTTTTCCAATCCTGTTCTGGGCCTTCTGGCCGGTGCGGTACTGACTGCGGTTATTCAGAGCTCCTCTGCCTCTGTGGGTATTTTGCAGGCACTTTGCAGTACCGGAGCTATCGGGTATTCCAGTGCGGTGCCCATTATTCTGGGTCAGAATATCGGAACCTGCGTGACTGCACTTTTGTCCAGTGTGGGAGCATCCAAGAATGCCAAAAGAGCCGCATTTGTACATCTGTATTTTAACGTAATCGGAACCATAGTGTTTATGGGATTGTTTTACGGCCTTAATGCCTTTATACATTTTGAGTTTCTTGAGGGGCAGGCGACGGAGCTTGGTATTGCAGTAATCCATACATTATTTAATATAATTGCCACTGCGGTTTTACTTCCCTTTTCCAAGATGCTTGAGAAACTGGCGTGCCTTACAATCAGGGACAGCAAGACAAATATTCCTGCCCATGTCAGGGATAAGGAATTGAAGCTTCTTGATGTACGTTTTCTTGAAAAGCCGGCATTTGCTGTTGACCAGTGTATAAAGACTGCTGATAATATGGCAGAAACAGTCAGAAAATCCATATTCATGGCAATGGAGCTTTTTAATAATTATGACGTTGCCAAAGAAAAAGAAGTAATCCAGATGGAAGAACTGGTGGACAGATATGAAGATGAGCTGGGAATATATCTGGTAAATCTAAGTACGAAGAATTTAAGTGAGGAAGATTCCCGAACCGTTTCGGAACTGCTTCATACCATAGGGGATTTGGAACGAATGTCAGACCATTCCCTTAACCTTATGGAAGCGGCCCGGGAGATGAATACCAAAAATATGGAATTCTCCGATAAAGCCAAGAATGAGCTCCAGATTTTTATGGAGGCAATCAGGAGAATTATTGATGAAGCCATTGAGTCATTTATTAATAATGACAGAAATCTGGCATTGTTAGTTGAACCGTTAGAGGAAGTTATTGACGGAATGAATAATGAGCTCAAGGAAAGACATATAAGAAGGCTTAGAGAAGGTAAATGTACTATTGAGCTGGGATTTGTGCTTTCGGATATTACAACCAACTGTGAAAGAATAGCAGATCACTGCTCCAATATTGCCATCAGTGTGCTTCAGGTTAAACAGACTAACCTGGAAAGCCATGATTATCTGGGTAGAATTAAGTCAGACGACCCGGCCTTTAAGCAGCATTATAATGATTTCCTAAGAATATACAGATTACCGTAAATAATGGATACCTGCAGATAAGGTGTGCATAATATTATCAAAGTATTGAGAAAGGATGATTTATTATGGCAGTAACAGAACTTAATGAAGAGAATTTTGAAGCTTCGGTTTCCAAGGGAACCTGTGTGGTGGATTTTTTTGCATCCTGGTGTGGTCCGTGTAAGATGATGGCACCGGTGATTGAATCAACTGCAATGAGTCTTCCGGATGTGGCATTCTATAAAGTGGATGTGGATAATGCCCAGAAGCTGGCTATGGATTATAAGGTGGTGAGTGTTCCTACCCTTGTGGTATTTAAGGACGGACAACCTGTGAAAAAATCAGTGGGAGTAATTTCCAAGGCAGAATTAATAGATTTGATTAATTAGATAAAACCTCCAATCCGTGAATTACGGAGAGGAGGTTTTTGCATTACAGAGGTCTGACATTCATACCGTTTACTTCTACACTGTCGGTAAGCTCTATAAGTAAGAAGGTTCTTCCGTCAATTTCTCTTGTCTCTACCAAATCGGTGCGGTCCGGAGATATTTTAACAACTACATCCGGAGCTTTTATTTCAAATGAGCGGCTGCTCATAACATTGGCTGCAAGAAAACTTGTCCGGTCTCCGGCAGCATCAGAGTAATTATTTTCAAACTGTTCTATTTTATCACTGTCAATTCCGCTGCTTTCCAAAGCGTGTTTTACTTCCGTTTTACTGATGGAAACAGGCTCCGGTTCTTCCTTGTGCTCCTCTACATAGGCTGTAAGATTTTCATGGATGGCCTTAACGGTTTCAAAATTACATTTATCCCCAAGACTTTCTTCTATAATTTCAGAAAAGGTACTTTTCTGTGTCTTGCCGGTCATGGGCGTTACACACCCTAACAGACCGTCAATTAATTCAGGCTTAAGGTCTTCCGCATTTTTGGAGTAATATAAAGCAGAATGAATATCCGTATTTCTGTCATTAAATGCGGGAAACAGAAAACCGTGGGCCGGAGCTTCTACAATCCAGTCCCGTATTCTGTTTTCAATGGTGTTGGTCATGGCGTTGTAGCATAAGCCTTCCTTGGAAAGCTTAACCGGGCATATACTGCACAGAAGGTGTTCATACACATAGTCGGAGGCATCATTTATATCCAGACCATCTGATGCCCTGCCCGGAATGTCATATGCTCCGTGGATAAGAAGAATCAGATAATTTTCACCGTAATCATAGTTATATATTATTTTGTTGTAAAAAAGTTCCAAAAGGTCATCATCTTTAAGGCCGCTGTTTTTAAGCTGCATAAGAAATTCCTGGGAACCTTCAGGCATTTCACTTTCTGTGGGAAAGTCAAGATTTAAAAGGTTCTTACCCACCGTGCCTGAAAGGGAGGAACGGAAAATGGTAAAATACTTGTATATTTCCTCCTCCTGCAGGGAAAGGAAGGCATCCTTAAATGTCAGAACTTTATTTTTATTGCCATCCACATAACAGCCGCATATTCTCTGAATACAGCACTTATCACCGGTAAATAATTTTTTGATTTCAAGTATTTCTTTTTTGTTCATTTGTAAAATCTCCTTAAAACAGTTATATTAATTATATTATTTTTATATGGAAAATGGCAAGGTTAATTTCCGGGAGTTTTATCCGATATATCATATGATTGATTTGTGCGGCTCGCCTACGTTAAATTACAACGTAAGGAGAGATTATTATGAGAATTGGAAGCAGCAGTATTGTGATGTCATCACAGAGGGTTCATTCGGAACAGTCGGTTAAGAAACAGGCCTCGTTTACCGGTATGAAAGGAATCGAAGCAAGGCCCGTCTATAACAGCAGCGGAATGAAAAGCATATCCACTGTTCAGGAACTTAAGTTCAAACTTATGGAACAGATGATTGCCTCACTGGAGCGAAAGAGAATGTTTAGCGGCGGTGCAAAGGATTTACTGTCAGGTTTTTACGCAGACAGCTCTTTTAATGTCAGTTCGGGAATTAACGAAGGGGCAGTTATTTCAAATTCCGGGAAATATGTAGTCCGGACCGTCAGTTCGGAATTTTATGCTGAGACAGAGGTAACATCATTTCAGTCACAGGGAAGTGTGGTTACAGAGGACGGGAGGGAATTTAATTTTGATATTTCCTTTGAAATGTCCAGAAGCTTCAGTCAAAGCATAGAGACATATACGGAAAATGAAATTTTTATGTGTGACCCTCTTGTACTTAATTTTAAGGGAGACGTGGCTGAACTATCGGACCAGAAGTTCTTTTTTGACCTGGACTGCGACGGAGTGGAGGAAGAAATATCCTATATGCAGGGCAACAGCGGATTTCTGGCACTGGATCTTAACGGAGACGGTAAAATCAATGACGGCAGAGAATTGTTCGGAACCACATCCGGTGATGGGTTTAAGGACTTGTCAAAATATGATGCAGACAACAACGGCTGGATTGACGAGAATGACAGTATTTTTAACAGCCTTAAAGTCTGGACAAAGAACCCTGACGGAAAAGAAACGCTTATGAATCTGAAGGATGCAGGCGTGGGAGCCATATATCTTGGAAATGCCAATACCCGTTTTTCCCTTAACAGTATTACGGATAATGCCGTCAACGGAATGATACAGAAAAGCGGAATTTTCCTTATGGAAAACGGTGAAGTTAATATAATCCAGCATGTGGATTTTGCAATATAAAACAGTATTTTACAGGGAGATTTGAATATACTATGAAAATAACGGTTCCTGATTATTATGACAAATTTAAATGTATCGCAGGTGACTGCGATGATACATGCTGTGCAGGGTGGCAGGTGGATGTGGATGATGCCTCCTATGCTTACTACAGGACCGTTACCGGACCTTTCGGAGAACGGCTTCGTTCAGTTATGATTGATGGTACAAATGGCCAGGAGGGACAGTTTCGCATCAGAGAGGACGGGCGCTGCCCGTTCCTCAATGACTGCGGATTATGTGATTTGTACGCTGAATTGGGGGAAGAGGCGTTGTGTGTCACCTGTGACCAGTATCCCAGATATACCTGTGATTTTGGAAATTTCAGGGAAACAGGTATTGCACTTTCGTGTAAGACTGCCGCAGAACTGATTCTTGCAGATAACCGTACTCCCGGTTTTACCCACAGTGAGAACGATGAGAGCTTTTCACAGCTGAATAATATAGACGGACTGCTTTATATTAATCTGAAAAAAGCAAGGGAAAAGGCATTTGAAATAATATGGGACAGAAAATTCTCCGTTTGGGAGAGGATGGTGCAGCTTCTGGAGTATTCCAACGGATTGCAGAAGCTTATAAAAAAACCGGATAAAATTCCGGAATATATCACAGGCTTTGAACCCAAAAACACAATAAAAATCCGTAAGCCGGAACCGGAAAAGGAAATACAATATTACAGAGCCGTATGGAAATGTTATATGAAGCAGATAATTATCAAAAAGGAGTGGCCCAAACTGGCCCGGACCGTGGATAAATATCTGTACACCGGAGAATATTTAAAAAATATTGAAGACTTCGGAAAGTATTACGCAGACAGGGAATATGAGTTTGAAAATTTAATTACTTATTTTATTTTCAGGTATTTTATGAAGGCTGTTTTTGACGGTGATGTGCTTACAAAGGTTAAAATGG
>JBJEND010000178.1:0-1831 GCA_051880015.1 Butyrivibrio sp.
CTGGTAGTAACCTTACGAAGGCTGTTGGTATTCATGGCTTTGTATGTATCCACCAATGCCACCGGAACAATAGTGGCCCCTGATTCATATGCACATTTGAAGGAACCTGTTTTAAACTGCTGGAGAGTATTGTGATTATCCGTATAGCCACCCTCAGGAAAAATCATGTATACTCTGTCATGTTTCAATTCCTCAGAAACCTCCTTCAAAGTCTTAATCTGTTCTCTGGGATCTTCAAAATCCAGCTTCTTACCATCCACCAGAGACAAAAGATGTCTGGCAATAATCATTTCTGCCATCTTTTTCTCCATAATGATTGAAAGCGGCCTGTCATGGTAACACACAATGGATAATCCGTCATACTTGCCCTGATGATTGGGCATAAGAATATAGGAACCGCTTTGGGGCAGATTCTCCTCACCATACACCAGAGTGGTTGTTCTGGCCTGTCTTCTTAGGAAATTAATTACCTTCTGAACATAGGCATATCTGGCATATACATCATATTTATCCCTGTGTCTGTTCATATAATTGCTCTTTATCATAATTATCGGAGCATAAAAAATTGTTCTGATTACTACTGTTACAAATCTAAACATGGTCATCCTCTCTTTTCGTATAAAACAATAATACTATATTTTCACCTTTTAGTCATATTTTTTTTCATAATTTGTATGTCTTTTTACTAAAATATATTAGATTACCATATAAAATGAAAGGTAAAAATGAAACGCTTTCTCACATTTCTATTAGTGCTGATTATTTCAGCAACCGCTGTACCGGTTAATATCAATGCAGACGAACCGGACATTCAGGCTCCTTCTGCAATTTTAATGGAGGCATCCACAGGGGAAATTATATATGAAAAAAATGCCGATGAAATTCTGCGTCCTGCAAGTATCACCAAAATAATGACTCTGCTTCTTATTTTTGATGCTTTGGACGAGGGGAAAATATCCCTTGAGGACCCGGTAACAGTTTCCGAACATGCTGCCTCTATGGGAGGCAGTCAGGTATTTCTTGAGCCGGGTGAGATACAAACCGTGGAAACCCTTATTAAGTGCATAGCCATTGCCAGCGCCAATGATGCATGCGTTGCCATGGCAGAACACATATGGAGCTCCGAAGCTGTTTTTGTGGATAAGATGAACGAAAGAGCCAAAGGCCTGAATATGACCAATACCAATTTTGTCAATTCCTGTGGCCTGGATGCGGACGGACACGTTACCACCGCCAGAGACGTGGCTGTTATGTCCAGAGAATTAATAACCAGACATCCTGAGGTTCACAATTACTCTACAATATGGATGGATTCATTTACTCATGTCACCAGAAAAGGGGAAAGCGAATTTACCCTGTCCAATACCAATAAGCTGTTAAAACAGTATGAATGGGCAACCGGACTTAAAACCGGCTCAACCAGCCTTGCCAAGTTCTGCCTTTCCGCTACCGCTAAAAAGAACGATATTGAGCTTATTTCTGTTGTTATGGCCTCACCAAACGGCAAAACAAGGGTATCAGATTCAATAAGCCTTTTGAATTACGGATACGGAATATGTCACTTGTATAAGGATGACAATATGCCAATCCTTACACCGCTTTCAGTTAAAAATTCCACCAGAGGCATTGTATCCTGTGAATATTCTTCTGATTACTCCCACTTATTTCTACAAAGCTTTGATGAAGCTTTAATTACCAAGGAACTGGAATATGCCAAATCCCTTTCTGCCCCTATTGCCAAGGGAGATACTGTGGGGCAGCTTATATACAAATATGACGGTGAAATAATAGGCACAGTGGATATTCTGGCAGCCGAGGATGTGAAAAAATC
>JBJEND010000179.1:0-1829 GCA_051880015.1 Butyrivibrio sp.
AGAGCATCTGCCTTACAAGCAGAGGGTCACAGGTTCGAGCCCTGTAGGTCCCATATCTTTCTTAATATTTATGGCGGAATAGCTCAGTTGGCTAGAGCATACGGTTCATACCCGTAGTGTCAGGGGTTCAAATCCCTTTTCCGCTACTACGAAACCTTAATTTTATAATTAAGGTTTTTTTGTACAATAGGAGCAGGAGGTTTACATGAGAATCGGAACAGGTTATGATGTGCATAAATTGACTGAAGGCAGGAAACTTATTCTGGGAGGCGTGGATATTCCCTATGAAAAGGGACTGCTTGGTCACTCAGATGCGGATGTGCTGATTCATGCCATTATGGATGCGCTGTTGGGAGCGGCAGCATTGGGGGATATAGGACAGCATTTCCCCGATACTGATGAGGCATATAAGGGAATATCCAGTGTAAAGCTGCTGGAACATGTGTCACGGCTGTTATCGGAAAATCATTATATAATAGAGAATATTGACAGTACAATTATTGCACAGAGACCGAAAATCTCACCTTATATCCCGGCTATGAGAGAGAATATTGCCAAAGCTCTTGGTATTGAAATTTCTCAGGTGAGTGTTAAAGCCACCACCGAGGAAGGTATGGGCTTTACCGGAGCGGGAGAAGGTATTGCCGTGCAGGCGGTGGCTTTATTAACCACGGTGGAGAATTATGTGTATGCCGATGTTATGAATGAGGGGGCCGCAGGATGCAGCGGATGCCGGGGTTGTGCCGGATAACTTTTTATGTTGACAAAACAGTTTTAAACGCATATTCTAAAGTAAGATAAAGACATTGACGGAGAGAAGTACCAATTCAGTCGGTCTCAGAGAGGAAATGCCATTGGCTGTAAGCATTTCCGGCACAGAGTTTTGGGAAATGCACTCCTAAGTCGGGCGGAGGAACTATAGTATTTCGCCACGGGCTGCGCCGTTATACGCATATGAGATTTTTCTTAATGAAAGATGAATCAGAGTGGAACCGCGGAAGATATCCGCCTCTGGCAGAGGCTTATCTTCCGCTTTTTATTTGGAGGCAGTTATGAGATTTAGGGAATTTGTGAAAGAACAGATTGAACTCATTAAGGACAGAGACCCTGCAATGAAAGAAAATAAAGAGGTTTTTCTATATCCCAGCTTCTGGGCATTGTGGGAATATCAGAAAGCACATAAATATTATTTAAAGGGCAGGTTTTACAAGGCCAGAAAAATCTCCCAGAAGGCAGCAAGGAAAACAGGAATAGAAATCCATCCCGGAGCTGTTATTGGGAAAGGACTGTTTATTGACCATGGTCATGGGGTAGTAATAGGAGAAACAGCCGTTATCGGTGACAATGTAACCATTTATCAGGGGGTAACCCTTGGGGGAACGGGGAAGGAACACGGAAAGAGACACCCCACAATAGAGGACAATGTAATGATTAGCTGCGGTGCCAAGATTCTTGGCTCCTTTACCATCGGCAGGGGCTCTAAAATAGGAGCCGGTTCCGTGGTTCTCGAGGAAGTTCCTCCTAATTCAACCGTAGTGGGAATACCGGGACGTATTGTAAAATGTAATGATGTAAGAATGCCTAATACCGATTTGGATCAGATACATCTTCCGGACCCTGTATTAAACGATATTAACATTCTTAAAGAAGAAAACGAAAACTTAAAGCATATGCTGTCAGAACATATAGAACATGAAAAATAAGCGGAGGATAATATTATGGAAAATAAGATAAGTTTATTTAATACACTTACAAGAAAAATTGAGAAATTCATTCCCAATGAGGACGGAAAAGTTGCAATGTATACCTGCGGACCTACAGTGTATCAT
>JBJEND010000180.1:0-1827 GCA_051880015.1 Butyrivibrio sp.
CTGCTGTGGATGATCTGCCTGACTCTGATTCTGTGTTTCCATTGCTGCTACACCGGTGGACTCTGATGGTACTTCAACCGGTTCTGTAGCAGGAGATGTCTCCTGATTCTCTATTCCGGACGTGGTTTCATCCGGCGTTGCTGTGGTATCTTCCGGAGCCATTGATGCGTTGTATGGATCCGGTTCTGTCTCCGGCTCCATCTCGACAGATGATGGCTGAACAATGCTTGGTATTTCCAGCTTTTTTTCCGTAGGATGTACTGCCTTGCTGCAGCTGGATGCGACCATAAGTATTATAACTATTAAAAATAAAAATCTTACTTTTTTCATTACTCCACCTCCAGCAACAATAATTATTTTTCTACTGTAATTATAGCACATTTGAGCTGATTTGTCACTTATTTTAGTATTTCCATAAAACCGTCAGCCAACGGCTCATTATAAACATCATGATTACTACCTCCTTTTTACTTCAAATCTTTCACTTTCGGACACAATCTGTATCATTACACTCTTCCAATCCACCCCGGTTATTCCGGAGCGGATTGGAAGAGAGAGTATGAAGAAATCCGGAAAGCCTTTATTAATATCGCTTACTCTGCAAGGACTTACGCTCCACTCCCTTGTTTTTATTAGTGGCTTTTTGATGCAGTTTGAACCGGTTGCTTCTCATTATCCTCCTGCCATGTCTGCCTGTACCAGCGCCTGATAGTAATGATTAATAGTGTCAGGCGCGTTGTATAAAGACGTAAGCATGTACGCCCTGATATTATGTATTCTGTTATGCTGCTTCTTCATCACTTCGACGATATATTCAAGATGTCCACTGTTAAGCTGCAGGAATTTACTTTTGACCTGATTGTGAGGATACTCCCTGTCCCCAATACGCACAGTGTCACGCTTGCAGCATATGGTATCACACACAAGGCTGCACAATTCTGCATATAGTTCTTTATCTCCATGTGCACCGTTCTGCATATGCAGGTCATATTCCAGATTTTCAAGTATAACTTCAGGTGTAATATCATCAACAGTCATGTTAAATCCATCAATCCTATCCTCATCAGCTTCAGACTGCCCTGTAGTATATATAGATTGATTGATAGATTTATTTATATATAAGGTATTATTATTAGTATTTATATTATTGTTACCCCCCTTTCCGTTGCTACCGTTTCCGTATATACCGAAACGGGGGTAACGGCTATTTTTTCCATTTTCGGAGCCGTTACCCCCCTTTTGGGGTATACGGCTCTCATCATCTTCTTTTACTGGTTCTAATATCTGTTTTTCAGACTTTTGGGACAATTTATCAAGATTTGTCCTTGTAAGCTCTCCTTTAGAGTTGTAGTAAAAGGTATGTGCCCTCGGTTCAGCTTCATCCAACAGCTCATATTCCACTGTCCATGTATGTCCATTGGAATACATATGGACATGAAGATATCCTTTTTCCTTAAGCTCATTCCATGCACTCTCGAATGCTTTATTACCTTCACAGGTCATTCTTTTAAAATCTTTTTTACACCATTTTTTATTTGGAAGTGTAATATTTGACTGTATCACCAGATAAAGTCCTTTTGCCTTAAGTGAAACATTAAGATCCTGAGTTATGCTGTTTTGTACTACCGTATAACCAGTTTTTTTTCTGAAAAAGCCACTATCCATACATATCTGTCCTTTATGTTTTAATTAGCATTTGTATCAATTTACAATTCCATCATTGCTTTAAAGGTCGTTTGAGATACATTTTTCAATTTTTATCTCTTATACTCCTGCTGCTCCGGAACCTTCAGATTTGCGAAATCATCACGCCACTTACGGCAGATT
>JBJEND010000181.1:0-1822 GCA_051880015.1 Butyrivibrio sp.
CAAGGAAGATTTGCGGGCAATGGTAAGCATGCTTCGTGAACGTTCTGAAGGAAGGCCAATCGGAATTAAGATAGCCGCCGGAAGAATTGAAAAGGATTTGGAATATTGCGTATTTGCCAATCCTGATTTTATCACCATTGACGGCAGGGGAGGCGCTACCGGCTCAAGCCCGTTGTTTTTAAGGGAAGCAACCACAATTCCTACAATTTATGCATTGTACAGGGCGAGGAAATATCTGGATTCCGTTAATTCTGATATTGACCTTGTCATAACGGGAGGCCTTAGGGTTTCGGCGGATTTTGCCAAGGCTCTGGCAATGGGAGCAGATGCAGTTGCTATCGCCAGCGCAGGATTAATTGCGGCAGCATGCCAGCAGTACCGCATATGCGGAAGCGGTAACTGTCCTGTAGGCGTAGCCACACAGAATCCTGAACTCAGGGCAAGACTGGAAGTTGATGCTGCTGCCATGAGAGTAGCCAATTTCCTGAATGTTTCAAGAAAAGAACTTGAAACCTTTGCCAGAATTACAGGAAATCATTCGGTGCATGATTTATCATTGGATAACCTTGTTACAACCGATTATGATATTGCAAAATATACACAGATAAGACACATTGGCGATGCTGTGGAATATGATGTAACAACACAAAAAGAATATGAAAAAACAGGAGGAAACAATATGAAAACCTACAAATGTAAAATATGCGGAGAAGTTTTTACCGTGAAAGACGGAGAAGAAGCGGTTTGTCCCCGTTGCAAGGCAACAGGTGATAACCTTGAGGTGACAGAGGATATAAAGCAGGATAAGTATGCCGGAACACAGACCAAGAAAAATCTTGAGGCCGCTTTTGCCGGTGAGTCAGGAGCCCGTAACAAATATACCTATTTTGCATCTGTTGCGAAGAAGGAAGGATATGAGCAGATTGCAGCTCTGTTTTTAAAAACGGCAGAAAATGAAAAAGAACATGCTAAAATGTGGTTTAAGGAATTAAACGGCATAGGAGATACCGCTGCCAATTTAAGTGCGGCTGCAGATGGTGAAAACTATGAGTGGACGGATATGTATGAAGACTTTGCTAAGACTGCGGAGGCAGAAGGCTTCCCTGAACTTGCAAAGAAATTCCGTATGGTGGGTGAAATAGAGAAACATCATGAAGAACGTTACCGTGCACTTCTTAAAAATGTGGAGACAGCACAGGTATTCGAAAAGAGTGAAGTTAAGGTATGGGAGTGCAGAAACTGCGGACATATCGTTGTGGGAACAAAGGCACCGGATATCTGCCCTGTATGTGCACATCCACAGAGCTACTTTGAAATAAACGAGAAAAATTATTAAAAATAATTTACCCCGGAGTCATGTGACTCCGGGGTTTTTAACGGCTGTTATCGGGTAATATCTACCAGCTGCTGCATCTTATCTGAAATTCTTGTGAGAATATTGGCATTCTCTTTTTCGGAAGCCATGGTCTCATTGGCATGTACAGAAACCTTTTCGGAAACGGCAGAAATTGTGTGGATGGATTCTGCAATAACCTGATTGGCGGTTTTCAGTTCATCAATATTATGTATAAGCTGCTCCACATTACCGTGAATTGCATAAGATATGTTCCGGATGGTGTAGAAGCTTTCGGAAGTGTTCTGTACAGCCTCTTTTTCGTTTTTGATTCCATCAATCATACTGTAAATTACTTCAATTACTTCCCCGATGGAATCAGTGACATTTTGTATAAGAGATGTGATATTATCCGTTGCGGCCCCGGTCTGGGTAGCCATTGTGGAAATTTCGGTTGCAACAACGGAAAAACCTCTTCCGGCTTCTCCT
>JBJEND010000182.1:0-1821 GCA_051880015.1 Butyrivibrio sp.
GCAATTACAGGACCTAACGGAGGAGGCAAGTCAACTCTGGCCAAAATTATTGCGGGAATTATTAAACCCACTTCGGGACAGATTATTCTGGACGGGGAGGATATAACAGGACTTGATATAACTGAAAGAGCAAGAAAAGGCATAAGCTTTGCTTTTCAGCAGCCTGTAAGATTTAAAGGACTCACGGTTAAGGATTTGATTACTCTGGCGGCAGACAGGCAGATATCTGCAGGACAGGCATGTGAATATCTTTCTGAGGTAGGCCTTTGCGCAAGAGAATATATTGACCGTGAGATTAATGCAAGTCTCTCAGGAGGAGAACTTAAGAGAATAGAAATTGCCATGATTCTTGCAAGGGGCACAAAACTTTCGATTTTCGATGAGCCGGAAGCGGGAATAGATTTGTGGAGCTTTAAGAACTTAATAGAAGTATTTGAGAAAATGCATGAGAAGACCAAGGGTTCCATTATAATTATTTCACATCAGGAACGCATACTGAACATTGCGGACAGAATTATTGTTCTGGCAGGGGGAGAACTTGAACAGTCAGGCGGACAGGAAATTTTGCCATCCATTCTGAACGGACATACTGCGGCGGGAACCTGCAGCAAATTCTTTGACAACAAGGAGGACAGGTAAAATGGATGATATACAGAAAAATCTTCTGGCTGAAGTAGCCGGACTTCATGATGTACCTGCAGGGGCATATAATCTTAGAATTAACGGTGAAGGTGCCGGAAGAAATACCACGGCCAATATAGATATTATCACTAAGGAGGATAAACCGGGAATTGATATTTATGTCAAATCCGGAACAAGAAATGAAAGCCTCCATATTCCGGTTATTTTAAGCCGGTCCGGACTGAATGATCTTGTATATAATGATTTTTATATTGGAGAAGACTGCGATGTGGTGATTGTGGCCGGCTGCGGAATCCATAACGGAGGGGATAGTAATTCTTCCCATGACGGAATCCATACCTTCCATATCGGCAGAAATTCCAGGGTAAAATATGTGGAAAAGCATTACGGTACAGGAGACGGAAGGGGTTCCAATATTATGAATCCCACTACCATTGTAGAAATAGCCGAAAATGGATATATGGAAATGGATACCGTTCAGATAAAAGGTATTGATTCCACAAAACGAATTACAAAAGCAAGACTGGAGGATGGTGCGTCCATTGTTGTGCGGGAGAAAATAATGACCCATGGTACACAGAAGGCCGAGACGGATTTTGAAGTGGAGCTGGATGGAGTGGATTCCGGTGCCAATATAATTTCCCGATCTGTTGCCAAGGAACAATCAGTCCAGACTTTTTATGCAAAGATTAACGGAAATAATAAGTGTCACGGACATTCAGAATGTGATGCCATTATTATGGATGATGCCTGTGTAAAAGCAATACCGGAAATTACTGCCAACTGTGTAGAGGCAAGTCTTATTCATGAAGCTGCCATCGGTAAAATTGCAGGAGAACAGCTTATTAAGCTTATGACTTTGGGATTGACCGAAAAGGAAGCTGAAGAGCAGATTATCAACGGCTTTTTGAAATAATATCTGACGGGACGGTTATTAATGGAAAATAATACAATTAAACTGGATAAAAAGTTATCCACCCTGCATGTGTGGGCTCTGGCGTTCGGTTGTATCATCGGCTGGTCAGCCTTTGCACTTCCGGGAACTTCCTTCCTCAAAAATGCAGGAACTCTGGGAACTGCCGTAGGAATGCTTCTTGCATCCGTTGTAATGACTGTGATTGCTTTTAATTATAATTACATGATTAACAAATATCCGGTTTCCGGAGGAGAATTTACCTA
>JBJEND010000183.1:0-8461 GCA_051880015.1 Butyrivibrio sp.
CCACCTTCATTAATTCTTTCGCAGGGAAGGCATGTGCAAAAACAGGAAACAAACCGGGAGTTACCAAGGGCAAGCAATGGATAAGACTTAATAAAAACGTAGAGCTTTTAGATACTCCGGGAATTTTATGGCCAAAATTTGATGACGAAAGTGTTGGCACCAATCTTGCTTTTATAGGTTCAGTTAATGATCAGATTATTAATTTAACTGAACTTGCATATGAACTTACAGTATTCCTTCTTAAAAACTATCCCGGAGTTATTAAACAGCGTTATCAGGCGGAAGAAACAGAACCGGAGGATATAATTAATAATATTGCAATAATAAAGGGATGTCTTAAAAAGGGAGGAGAGCCTGATACTGATAAAGCAGCTTCCATGCTTCTGGATGATTTCCGCATGGGCAGGCTGGGCAGAATATCCATGGAAAAGCCCTATGATTATATACAGGCAGGTGATTAAGCATGACTAAGGAAGAACGTTTAAAAGCAGAATTACAAAGAACCCGCAATATGCAGAAATTTGAAGAAGAATACAGTATGTATACCCATATCTGCGGTGTGGATGAGGCAGGAAGGGGGCCGTTATGCGGTCCGGTAGTGGCAGGGGCAGTTATTCTTCCCAAAAACTGTGACATATTATATATTAACGATTCCAAGAAATTAAGTGAGAAAATGAGAGAAGTACTTTATGATGAAATTTCAAAGGGTGCCATTGCATGGAGTGTCGGAATCGTATCTGCCGGGCGTATTGACGAAATAAATATTTTGCAGGCTACTTATGAAGCTATGAAAATTGCTATTGATAATTTAAAGGTACAACCCGATATATTATTTAACGATGCAGTTACCATCCCCGGTATTGATATACCCCAGATACCCATTGTAAAAGGTGATGCCAAGAGCCAGTCCATTGCCGCTGCCAGTATAATGGCAAAAGTTACAAGGGACAGAATCATGAAAGAATATGACGAAGCATATCCAATGTACGGATTTGCAAGACATAAGGGCTATGGCACCAAAGAGCATATGAATGCCATCAGGGAATATGGTCCGTGCCCGATACACAGAAGGACTTTTATTAAGAACATAAAATAACTATAAGGATTGATATAATGAATCTTAATATCAGCGGTGTGAATAATATCTCCACTACAGCAGAAAACAATACTGATAAGACTGTTTTGAACGGACAGCCTAAAATAACACTGCCATTGGTTAATTATTCCACGGATTCCGGCAAATCTTTACTAATGCAGCTCAAAGCCGGAGATATATTTACAGGAAAGATACTGGATATTACAGGCAGCCGCATTACCATTGAACTATCAGATAATTTGTCCGTAAATGCAGCTTTGGCAGATGCACTTTCATATAACATCGGTGACACCGCAGATTTTATGGTTAAAGAAAAATCCCCTGAACAGATTGTTCTTAAGTCCCTTAATCCGGATAGTGCCAATAATTTTAACAACGACAAAACAGTATATAATGCACTGCAGAAAGCAGGACTGGCAGTAAATGATACAACACTGTCCCTCGTGCATAATCTTATGAAACAGGGACAGCCCATAGATGCTTCAACTCTTAACAGATATGTACATATGCTTAACAATACAACCAATGCTTTGCCTGAAGATATTGTTTTTCTTACCAAAATGGATATTCCCGTTACTGATGCCAATGTGGATGCTCTCCACAATTACTATACTTTCAGCGAAGGAATATCTGCCCAGGCAGAAAATCTGTCCGAAAATCTTCAAAACGGACTGCTGGCTGCGGATACTCCAAAAGAAGCCGGAGAAATTCTTTCAACCGTTCTCGAGTCATATTCAGACACTTTAACACCAAAAGAGAGCCTGCAGAGTTTACCAAAGGAGAATCTTAGTGCACTGCAGGATATGCTTAAAGGTTTCACCGAGAGTAAAACAGACAGCCCCGGCAGGGAACTTACCGAATTAATTGCAAAGCTGTCTCAGGATACCGGTAAAAATATTTCCGCAAGGACTTTTTTGAATGAACTGTCCTTTGTACTTCAAAAAGATTTTCCCAATAATGAATCTGTGCATAAGCTTCTGGGAAGCAAGGAATTTAACAAAGTAATTAATAATTTTTTAAGGCAGGAAATTTTCTTAAAACCTGAAAATATTAATGCCTCCAATGTTAAGAAACTTTTTGCCAAAATTCTTTCGGATAATAACAATCTGACAGAAAAGCTTGCCAATAATCCTAAAATGAACCAGTTTGTCCAAAACAGCAGGGACATATCAGGTAACATTAATTTTATGAATAATATTAATCACTTTATGTCATTTGTACAGATTCCCCTTAAAATGACCGGACAGAATGCCCACGGAAACCTGTATGTGTACAGAAACCACAAAAACGCCGGCAATTCTTCCAAAGAAGAATTAAAAGCCTTTCTTCATCTGGATATGGATAATCTGGGCCCATTGGATGTACTTGTTACGCTTAAAAACAACTCCCATGTTACCACGGATTTTCGTGTCGCGGATGAGAATATTCTTAACTATATAGAATCCCATCTGGAGGAATTGGATGCAGCTCTTAACAGACTGGGATACAATGCACAATCTGCAGTTTCACTTAGTGACAAACCCTATTCCTTTAAAACTTCAGTGCTGGAACAGGAAATGCCGCCTGCAGAAATCAAACGTTATTCTTTTGATATAAGAGCATGATATAATATAAAGGACGGCATATCCCATGAAAGAAAAATCTTCCCAAAACAAACAGGCAATCGCTCTTCAATATAACCCCGGAGATGAAGCACCTACAATAGTTGCTTCCGGTAAAGGAATTATTGCCGATAAAATAATCGAAAAGGCCAAAGAAAGCGATGTTCCGCTGTATGAAGATGCAAAGCTGGCAGACACTTTATCCAAACTGGAAATAGGAGATGCCATTCCACCGGAATTATACAATGTAGTTGCACAGATTCTTGTTTTTGTGGATAATCTTGATAAAATCAAGGGAAAATTAGACAGGACAAAATAATATGCTTAATAAAAGAGAACTGGGAACCAAAAAGGAACAAACTGCTGCCAAATACCTGATATCACAGGGAATAGATATAATCTGTATGAATTTCAGATGCAGGATTGGAGAAATTGATATTATAGGAAAAGACGGAGATTTTCTTGTTTTTTTTGAAGTAAAATTCCGTTCCACCCCAAAATACGGGTTCCCTGAAGAGGCCGTTGACCGGCGCAAGCAGCATAGGATACAACAGACTGCACAGTATTTTATGCTTACACATAATATAAGGCAGGATATGCCTCTGCGTTTTGATATTGTGTCTTTGCTGGGCAATAAAATAAAACATATAAGGAATGCTTTTTAATGAATATAAAATATCTTAATAATACTAAAACCACGGTTTTTCATGATGGTGATATACCATATATTTCCTTTGCTGCCCTGGATGAAACAGGCTTTTTGACCAATGCTTTTTCCACAAGACACGGAGGAATCAGCGACGGATTTTATGCTTCCATGAATCTTTCATATACCGTAGGAGACGATGAAAACAACGTGGGGGAAAATTTCCGCCGTTTTGCCGATGCAATCTCTGTCCCCGTGGGGAACATGGTATATTCAAAACAGACACATACCGTCAATGTATTAAAAATTACCCCTTCCCATCGGGGAATGGGAATAATAAAGCCACGGAATTTCTGTGATATTGACGGTCTGATTACCGACGTACCCGGAATATGCCTGGTTACCTCCTTCGCGGACTGTGTCCCCCTTTTCATTGCAGACAGAGCCAAAAAAGTCATCGGATTGTCCCATTCCGGCTGGAGAGGCACCGTTGGTAATATTGCAAGAGTTACGGTAAATAAGATGAAAGAAGAATATCAAAGCCGTCCTGAAGACTTGATTGCAGTAATCGGTCCATCCATCTGCAAAAGCTGTTATGAGGTGGGAAGTGACGTGGCGTCCTCATTTTCATCTGCCTACACCGAATCTGAATGCAGGGATATTCTGCAGCACCTGGGAAATGACAAATTCCTGCTGGATTTATCCCGTGCCAATATGTATAATTTTATTAATGCGGGAATTCCGGCAGAAAATATTTCACTGCCTGACATATGTACCTGCTGTAATCCCGGACTTTTATATTCCCACAGGGCATCCGGCGGCAGGAGAGGCGGTATGTGCGGATTTCTTATGATAAAGGACAAATAATCTTTACAAAGATACAATATCTTGATATTATTAATTGGATTGAATTCAAAGGGAGTAATTATATGAGTAAACCGGTTGTAGCAATTGTAGGAAGACCGAATGTAGGAAAGTCAACACTTTTTAACGCATTGGCGGGTGAACAGATTTCAATAGTAAAGGATACCCCCGGAGTTACAAGAGACAGAATATATGCTGATGTAACCTGGCTTAATCACAACTTCACATTAATTGATACAGGCGGTATTGAACCTGATTCCAAGGATATTATTTTATCCCAGATGAGAGAACAGGCTGAGATTGCCATTGCAACAGCAGACGTAATCATGTTTATGACAGATGTACGCCAGGGACTTGTAGATTCTGATTCCAAGGTAGCGGACATGTTGAGACGCTCCGGCAAGCCGGTAGTTCTTGTTGTCAACAAGGTTGATAATTTCCAGAAAATGATGTCAGATGTGTATGAATTTTATAATCTTGGTATAGGCGAACCTTACCCCATATCTTCTGTGGGCAAGCTTGGTCTGGGAGATATGCTGGATCAGGTGGTTTCTTATTTTAATAATACAAAAGATGATTCAGAAGATGATGAGAGACCCAGAATTGCCATCGTGGGTAAACCTAATGTGGGAAAATCTTCCATTATTAATAAACTTATTGGGGAAAACCGCGTAATCGTATCTGATATTGCAGGTACTACAAGGGATGCCATTGATACCGAGGTTAAATACAACGGAAATGAATATGTATTTATAGATACTGCCGGATTAAGGCGCAAGAATAAAATAAAAGAAGAGCTGGAGCGTTACAGCATTATCCGTACCGTAACGGCAGTGGAACGGGCAGATGTGGTACTTGTTGTTATAGATGCTTCCGAGGGGGTAACAGAGCAGGATGCCAAGATTGCCGGAATTGCCCATGAGCGGGGAAAAGGTATTATTGTCGTAGTTAATAAATGGGATATTATTGATAAAACCGATAAAACTATTTATGAACACACACGCAGAATAAGGGAAATCCTTTCTTTCATCCCCTATGCGGAAATTATGTTTGTATCTGCCAGGACGGGACAACGTCTTGTTAAATTATACGAAATGATTGATATGGTAATAGAAAATCAGAGTATGCGTATACAGACGGGTGTGCTTAATGAAATTCTTTCCGAAGCCGTTGCCATGCAGCAGCCGCCTTCAGATAAAGGAAAACGCCTTAAAATTTTCTACATTACACAGGTTTCCATTAAACCGCCTACATTTGTTTTATTTGTAAACAATAAAGAATTAATGCACTTTTCTTATACAAGATATATCGAAAATAAAATACGTGAAACCTTTGGTTTTCGCGGAACGGCATTACATTTTATTGTAAGAGAACGCAGTGAGAAGGAGAAGTAATTATCATGGAACGTTTGATATGTCTTATCATCGGATATGTATTCGGTATGTTCCAGACTGCATATATTTACGGCAGGCTTCATCATATTGACATAAGAGAACACGGAAGCGGTAATGCCGGAACCACCAACGCTTTAAGAACCATGGGTACAAAAGCAGGCATTGTTGTATTTGTGGGCGATTTGCTTAAAGCCATTCTGGCAGCGGTATTGGTATATTTTATTTTTCATAATACCCACGGCGACTCAATAACTTTACTTATTTTATATACCGGATTTGGTACCGTATTGGGTCATAATTTTCCTGCATTTCTGAAATTTAAGGGAGGAAAAGGAATTGCTGCCACTGCAGGTGTTATTATTTCTCTTGGGCGCTGGGAGTTAATTGTGGTAGGTCTGATATTCTTCATTCTTACCGTTGCAATTACAAGATATGTTTCTCTGGGTTCCCTGGTGATGGTAATATCAGTTTTTTCCACCTTTGTAATTCTGGACAGAATGAATATAATAAAAGGGTTGTCACCCCAGTGGGTTGCATATGAGGCGATTATTGTTTTTTCCCTGTTTGTACTTCTGGCATTTATAAGGCATAAAGCCAATATAGTCAGGCTTTTTAAGGGAACTGAAAGCAAATTATCATTCAAGAAAAAATCGGAGGACAGGTAACATGGCAAAAATTGGAGTAATCGGAGCAGGAGGATGGGCTCTGGGACTTGCAATACTTCTTAACAATAACGGACATAAGGTTACGGTGTGGTCAAAGCTTACTTCAGAGCTTGATGCAATTCGTACAACAGGTGAGAATGCAAAATCCCTTCCAGGAATTAAAATTCCTTCCACAATAGAATTATCCGATGATTTAAAATATACCGTTAAGGAAAATGAACTTCTTGTAATGGCGGTGGCATCACCCTATGTAAGAAGCACCTCAGCCCAGATAGGGGCACTTAACATTCCTTCCCTGAAGATTGTCAATGTGGCAAAAGGAATTGAAGAAAAAACCCTTATGACTATGACTGAAATTATTTCCGAAGAAATTCCCGGCGTTGAGGTTGCCGTACTTTCCGGACCCAGCCATGCAGAGGAAGTAAGCCGCTGTATTCCCACTACCTGTGTTGTTGGAGCCAAAGACAGGGAATTTGCGGGATACATTCAGGATATTTTCATGAGTGATGTTTTTCGTGTATATATCAGCCCTGATGTAACAGGTATAGAACTGGGAGGCTCTCTTAAAAATGTAATGGCCCTTGCTGCCGGTATTGCAGACGGACTGGGCTACGGGGACAATACCAAAGCCGCATTAATTACCAGAGGAATACATGAGATAGCACGTCTTGGCACTGCCATGGGAGGACGTCTGGAAACCTTCTACGGATTATCCGGTATCGGTGATTTAATTGTAACCTGTGCCAGCATGCACAGCCGGAACAGGAGAGCGGGAATCCTTATAGGACAGGGAAAAACCATGGATGAGGCCATGTCGGAAGTTCAAATGGTAGTGGAGGGAGTATATTCCGCCAAAGCTGCTTTAGCTCTTTCAATAAAATACGGAATAGATATGCCCCTTGTTCAGAACGTAAACAAAATACTATTTGAAAATTTCAGTGCTTCCGATGCAGTGAAAGAATTAATGCTTCGTGACCCCAAGTTAGAAAATCCCAATCTCCCATGGGAATAATTTTACAACAAAATAACGAATAATTTTTAACCCCTTCTCATAGATATTACTAAATACGGAAGGGGTTTTTTAATGGAAAATAAGACAAACAAAGAATTTCAGTTGTATAAAGACATTCAGGGACGCACCAACGGAGACATATATATCGGTGTGGTAGGGCCTGTAAGAACCGGAAAATCCACCTTTATTAACCGGTTTATGGACCTTATGATACTTCCTGAAATTAACAATCCAAATGAAAAAGAAAGAGTAATAGACGAACTTCCCCAGTCCGCCGGAGGAAGAACCGTAATGACTACGGAGCCTAAATTCATACCTAAAGAAGCTGTGGAAATCAATCTTGGGGAGCGTATAAATGCCAGATTCCGCCTTATTGACTGTGTGGGTTTTATGATAAAAGATGCCCAGGGCGTATATGAAAATGATAAGGAGCGTTATGTAAAGACACCCTGGTTCCCTTCGGAAATTCCTTTTACCAAGGCGGCTGAGTATGGTACACAAAAAGTTATTAAAGACCATTCTACCATAGGAATAGTTATAACCACCGATGGCACCATAGGTGAATTTGCAAGGGAAAATTATCTGGAGGCGGAAGAAAAAACCATTATCGAACTGAAAAGGATCAATAAACCGTTTATTGTACTGGTCAACTCCATGGTTCCAAAATCAGACGAAACATATAAGATTGCAGACAGTATCAGCAAAAAATACAATGTTGCGGCCATTCCCGTGGACTGTCAGAAAATGGATAAAGCTGACCTCAACGAAATACTGAGAACAATACTGTATGAATTCCCCATAAACAGCATTGAATTTTATATGCCCAAGTGGGTTGAAATGCTTCCGGAAAGTCATCCCATTAAAGAGGATCTGCTTGCCTGTGCCAGAAGTGTAATGGATAAAATTACATATATCAAGGATATAATGAAAAAAATTCCCGATATCAAATCGGAATATGTATCTAAATTTAAATTTGACGATTTTGATTTTCTGGAAGGCCTGCAAAGAATTAATATTTATATTGATGACAAATATTATTATGAAAACTTAAGTGAACTTACCGGAGAACAGATTAATGACGAGTATGAACTTATTTCCATGATAAAGACACTTTCCTGCCTTAAAAAAAATTATGAGAGATATATGTCCGCCATTGAGTCAGCCAAAAGTAAAGGCTATGGTG